>CBDUJZ010000007.1:0-68549 GCA_965367675.1 uncultured Myxococcales bacterium
CGCACCAACCCGGTGAGCGGTCGGTCTAGATCTTGCCGACGAGGTCGAGACCGGGCGTCAGCGTGGCGGCGCCGGGCTTCCACTTGGCCGGGCAGACCTCGTCCGGGTGGGCGGCGATGAACTGCGCGGCCTGGACCTTACGCATGAGCTCCGACGCGTCGCGACCGATGCCGTTGTCGTGGACTTCGGCGACCTTGATCTTGCCTTCCGGGTTCACGACGAACGTGCCGCGGTAAGCCATTCCGGCCTCTTCGATGTACACGCCGAACGCGCGGGAGAGGGCGCCGGTCGGGTCGGCGAGCATCGGGTACGTGATCTTGCCGATCGTGTCCGACGTGTCGTGCCAAGCCTTGTGCGTGAAGTGCGTGTCGGTGCTGACCGAGTAGACCTCGACGCCCATGCTCTGGAACTCCGCGTACGTGTCGGCCATGTCACCGAGCTCGGTGGGGCAGACGAAGGTGAAGTCGGCGGGGTAGAAGAAGAACACGGCCCACTTGCCCTCAAGGTCAGCGTTCGTGACGGTCTTGAACTCGCCGCCGTGGAAGGCCTGGACGCTGAACTCGGGGATGCTGGTGTTGATCTGCGTTTGCATTTCTCTCTTTGGGTAATGCTCGTCAGGTGACGAAGCGGGTTGATGGGGGGAATATGCCCGCCGAACGTGAATAGGTCCATTCGATTGAATCTATCAGTCGATAGGGAGTGGCTATCGTTCGGCGCGTTCTGTTAAAGAGGGGGGGATTCTGTCCCGATTTCTAAGTCTGAGGGCGCCTGCGTGCCGAGCCTGACCCAACTGCAGTACATTCTGACGCTCCACCGTCACGGACACTTTGGCGACGCCGCGCGCGCTTGTCACGTGTCTCAGCCCACGCTCAGCGCACAGATAAAGAAGGCGGAAGAAGAGCTCGGTTTTACGATTTTCGCGCGTGACACCAAGCCGATCTCAGCGACTGAAAAAGGGCTGAAGTTGGTGGAGGAGGCGCGGCTGGTCTTGGCGGCGCACGAGCGGCTGATGCAGCTGGCGAAGGGCCAGTTCGAGGCGCTGACGGGCGAGCTGACGTTGGGGGTGATTCCCACGCTGGCGCCTTATGTGGCGCCGTGGTTCGTGCCCGCGTTTGCGGCGGCTTACCCGCAGGTGGACTTGGTGATCGTGGAGCGGCCGACCGAGGAGATGGTGCAGGACATTCGCCGCATGCGCCTGGATGTGGGGCTGCTGGCGACGCCGCTGAGCACGGCCTCGTTGGAGGAGCGAGTGCTGTTCTACGACCCGTTTTACGTTTACGCGGCGCCGAACGAGCCGCTGTTGCTCAAGGACGAGGTGACGACCGCGGACCTGGAGTCGGACCGGCTCTGGTTGCTCGAGGACGGGCACTGCGTGCGCAATCAAGCGTTGGCGCTGTGCGAGCTGGGGCCGGCGAACTCGTTTTTGCCGAGCGTTCGCTTTGAGGCGGGCAGCCTAGAGACGTTGCGGCATTTGATCGACGCGTCGCAGGGCTACACGGTGGTGCCGGAGACATTCGCGCGGCTGCTTCCTCGGAGCCGACGGCTGGCGCAGGTGCGGCCGTTTGTGGAGCCTGGACCCGCGCGTGAGGTGAGCTTGGTGCACCCCAAGCGGACGTGGAAGTCGGAGCTGATCAATGCCTTGGAGGACACGATTCGCGAGACGATTCCGCGGTTCTTGAGGCGCTCACCGGACGCATTTGAGACGGTGCCGGTGGGGGTGTAGCGGGGCTCTATTCGCCGCGAATCGCTGCGGCGCGGTCCTCTGCGTCTTCCCACAGCAGGACGACGCTCTCGGCGGATCGGAAGAGCGGCTCGAGGTCTTCGTCGCTCATGCCATCGTTGCGCGCGTCTTGGATGTACTCGGGCAGCAGGCCGAAGTGGATCATGCCTTCGTTGTTGAAGTCGACTTCGCGGTCGCCGAGGTGCGGCTGCTGGAACTCGACCTCGCCGTCGTACGATGTGAACGGGTACTCGATGGGGTTGGCTTGGGGCTGCGCGCATCCGCTGCGATCGCCGAACCGGGGTCGCGCGGCGCCCGCGAATCCGTTGGCGTCGAACGCGAACGCTTCGCCGCCGGGCAGACCGGCTTCGATGCGTTGCTGCACGTTTGCGCGCATGCCGTTTCCGAGCGTGTCGGTGGTACCGTCGGTGGCGCCGCAGCGACCAAGCCCGGTGCTCATCATGCCGCCGGTCTCGTACACTTGGCTGGCGAGCTGCCGTCCGTGTGTGGAGAGGGCAGGGTAGTCGTACTCGTCGAGCAGCTCGAGCGCGCGGGCGACGCTGTGCTGGGGCAGGTGCGCGATGTCAGGCACCATGCCGCGCTTCATCATCTCGACCATGAGGAACTCGCCCAGGTCGGTCATTCCGGCGTTTTGGCAGTATTGGCCACGGAGCGGTTCCCCGTCGATTCGTGACACGATCGGGGCGAGCGCTCCGATGGGGTTTCGCCCGAAGCCGAGCATATTGAGCGGCGTGGGGACGGGTGCGTACTCGTCACGCGGTTCGTTGAGGTCGCCGAAGCTGACGTCGCGACCGTCGAATGTGAGCCGACCGAACGGGCAGTCTTCGACCTGGTTGGTGTAGTAGCCACTGTTGATGATGTTGCCGAGCTCGATGACGCCGTCCGAGCCGTCGCCGGCGGAGAAGCCGTTGTCGAACTTGTGGACGGGGAAGAGCACGCGGACGCCGAGGTCGTAGTAGTGGTCGAGTTTGGCGATGACGTCGGCTTCGGTGCAGCGCTCGTAGCCGATAGGCGGGGTGATGAAGCAGTCGAACAGGTTGGAGATCTCGACGCCGAGGATGATGGCCAGTTTGCCTTCGGCGATCACCTCGCGAGCCTCTTCGGGAGAGCCGACGATGCGCATCCAGCCCATGCCGGGCCCGCCGGCCTGCGCGTCGATGTAGCGTTCCATGGAGCGCATCTCTTGGATGCTTCGGTCGACGCTGACCATGTCGTTGCAGCCGTAGAGCGTCTCCTGGTCGGTGAGCGCTTCGACGAGCTCGCAGAGCACGGAGTTGCCGGTGGCGTGCTGGACGATCAGGCGCAGCCCACTCATGTAGGCGCGCTCGATGCCGCGGTAGTACATGACCTGGTGGGTGGAGCGGGCCCAGCCGTTGGGCCACTCGGAGAAGGTGGGGTAGCCGTCCGTGGCGTGGACGAACTCCTGGGCCTCGCCTTGGCCGACGAGCGGCAGCAGGGTGTCGAAATCGAATCCGGCGTTGCCGTCGTAGAAGACGCCGATGAGGTCGCGGCGGCCTTCGAATCCGTGGGTGCCTTCGCAGCTGCCGAGCGCGTGTTCCACGCCGAGTCGGTGGAAGGGGGCACCGTGGAACATGTTGCCGCCGCCGAAGCCCCAGTTCGTCATGATGTGGGAGTGCGTTTCGGCGTAGCCAAAGAGCTCGCCGTCATCCCACAGGCCCGGGCCCACCGCGCCGGTGGCGTCGAGGGTGAGCTCGGGGAAATCGGCGCAGTCCTCGCGCGGGTAAAACGCGACGACGGCGGCGTCTTCGGCGTCGGGCGTGAGGCCGTCGAACGTGAGGAACTGACCGCTGGCACGGTGACGCAGCTGGAACCGGTCCGCGTCCGCGACGGACACTTCGACGTCCCACTCGGCGGGCGAGATGAAGGTCTCGTCGAGCACCTGCACTTCGGACAACAGCTCTTCGGCGCGGGCGAACTGCGGCGCGTTTTCGTCGTCGGGCGCCCCGGTGTTGGGCGTTTCGGTGGCGGTCAGGAAGCCGCGCTCGGTGTCGTAGAACAAGTAGGTGCCGAGGTCGGCGGCGCGCATGTGAAACCGGGAGGCGGCGTCGGGAGAGGCGTCGTCTTCGTTGACGAACTCGAACCGGTCTCCGTCGCGTTGCAAGTAGCGGATCTCTCTGCCGTTGAAGGCCTCGACCGCGTAGCACCCGTGCGCGAACCCATAGATTCCGTCGGCTTCTGGCGCTTCACCGCGCTCGATGTCGGGGAGGTCGGTGTCGGCCGTGTCTTCGCCCACGTCGGGCTCGGATGCGTCACCGGCGTCGGGTGTGACATCCGAATCCACGTCTGGGACGGCGCTGGTGTCGTCCACGGGTTCCGGAGTGTCGTCACCGCAGGCGGCGACCCCTGCGAGCAGCGTGGAGGAAGCCAAAAGGAAGGCGCGATACCGAGGTGCTAGTTGTTTCATGCGGCGGAGAGTCCCACATTTCGGGGTTCACGCAAAGCGGCTCGGCTCCGTCAGTAGAACATGTTCTTGTTTTGGGTCGTCCGCGTTACACGTTTGGCTCTCGCATTCCGATGGGCGCGCCGAGCTGGGCGTCGGGGATCGCGAAGGCGTCGACGAGCGCGAGCGCGTTTACGCGGACGTCGGCGCAGCGTCGCTCTTGGAGTCGGCGGATGGCGCGGGCCTTGGACGGGGCGATGTAGCCGTTCTCCATGAACCAGCCGAGGTGGTCGCGAATTCGGGACAGGGCGTGCAACTCGTAGAGCTCGCTGAGGGCGGCTTGAACTTCGGCGCTGGCTTCGTCGGCGACCGCTGTGGCGAAAGCAGCGCACACCTGTTGGTCGGCCCACGCTTCGGCCGCGGCGGTCATGTGGAGCTGCACTTGGAGCACCGCGTCGCCGGGCGGGAGGCCATCCTTGATGCGCTTCTGCAGCCGGGCGGCGGCGGAGGTCACGAGGTCGGATTGGCGTGCTTGGAACAGGTCGGCGTGCCACGCGGGGTCGACGAGGTGCGACTCGGCGGTGTTGCGCGCGATGACGGGGTTGGTCTCCGAAACGGCTTGCGCGGCGCGTCCGAGGATGTGGCGCGCGATGCCGGCGACGCCGTGTTCGAATTGCGCGCGGAAGGCGCCGAGCAGGCCGCGGGCGACGAGCTGTCGGAGGACGGTGTTGTCGCCTTCGAAGGTGGTGAACACGTCGGAGTCGGCTTTGAGCGCGGCGAAACGGTTGGCTGCGGCGTAGCCTTGGCCTCCGCAGCTCTCGCGGGCTTGTTGGACGGTGAATGTGGCGTGGTCGGAGGCGGCGGCCTTGAGTGCTGCGGCGAGCGCTTCGACTTCGCGGTCGGGCTCGCCGGCGGCGCTGGTGTCGGCGTATCGGCCCAGCAGGTGGGCGACGGCGAAGTGCAGCGCGTAGGTGTGTGCGAGCGCGGGCATGAGGCGCGCTTGGTGCGTGGGGTAGTCGAGCAGCGCGCGCTCTGCGCCTTCGCCGTCGTCGAACTGGCGCCGTCGGGCGCCGTACCGGATGGCGATGGTCAGCGCGGATTTGGCCACCGAGACGGAGGCTCCCGCGACGCTCACGCGCCCGCCGACGAGGGTGCCGAGCATGGTGAAGAAGCGTTTACCGGGGGAGGCGATGGGGCTGGAGTAGACGCCGTCTGGGCTGACGCTGGCGTAGCGGTCGAGCAGGTTCTCGCGGGGGATGAAGACGTTGTCGAACCACAGGCGTCCGTTGTCGACGCCGTTGAGGCCCATCTTTTCGCCGCAGTCGCCGATGCGGACACCGTCGATGGGGCCGCCGTCGGCGGTTCGAATGGGCACGAGGAAGGCGTGCACGTCGTGATGCACGTTGTCGACGTAGAGTTGTGCGAAGACGGTGGCGAGTTGGCCGTGCGAAGCGGCGTTGCCGATCCACTCTTTGCGCGCGGCGTCGTCGGGCGTGTGCACTACGAAGCCGTCGCGTTCGGCGTCCCAGGTGGCGGTGGTTCGGATGGAGCGCACGTCGGAGCCGTGGCCTTGTTCGGTCATGGCGAAGCAGCCGGGGAGGCTGAGGTCGGCGACGGCGGGTAGGTACTTTTGGTGGTGCTTCTCGGTGCCCAAGAAGAAGATGCTGCCGCCGAAGAGGCCGAACTGAACGCCGGCCTTAATGAGCAGGCTCAGATCGAACGTGGCGAGGGTTTGGAACGCGGCGACGAAGTCGGCGACGGATGCGTTGTTGCCGACGACGCCGGGGAAGGCGAGGCCGCCGATGCCGGCGTCGGCGAGGGCTTGGGTCCAGGCGAGCACGAGCTCGCGGTGGGCGGTGGTGGACAAGCCGCTTCGGTATCGGAATTGGGGGTCCGCGAGCACGGCCTGGACGTGGCGTCGGATGGGGCCCTTGGTGCCGTCGAGCGCGTCGGTGAGCGCGGAGACGTCGAACGCGGGTGTGCTTTGGGCGGCGGAGACCTGCTCGCCGGGAAGCATGCCGCGGAAGGCCGTGAGCCCGACGAGGCCGAGGCTCTCATCGACGATCGATAGCGCACGTTGGGCTTCTGGCGAGGCCCATGTGTCCTCGGCGGCGCCGGCGGCGAGGGCGACGTCGCGGCACATGGCCGACAGGCTGGCGCGCTCTCGCGGGAGCATCTCGGCGGTGACCTGGCGGATTCGGTTGCGCAGGCTGGCGAGCTCGGAGGCGGTGGGCGGCGCGGCGGGGTCAAGCCAGTGGGCCAAGCTCTCGAGCGCTTTGTCGCTGAGCCCGGGGATTCTCGCCGCGGCCTTGTGTACGGCAACGATTTCGACGTCGGAGAGGTCGGCGTCGGCCCACGCGACGTAGATCAGCGGAGCGAGGGGGACGATGTCTGTTTCGATCGGTCGCGCGCGCATGAGGCTCGGGGGTTGGACGTGGGGGTGCCGGACTGAGGCTCGACAGTGTCCGGAGAATGTTGGCGTTCAGACTGTTTGGGGAGCGGCCTCGGCGTCGTCAACTGGGGGCGTGCGGTGTCGTCGCGTGTGCGCGGGTTCGCGCAACTGCGTCCAATGTGTGAATGTACGCAGACTTAGGCCGTCGAAGCCGCCTACAGCGACAATTGCGGTGGTGCTGAGCGCTTTGCACTCGACGTCATCACGCGGTTGGATCGGCACGCCATCTTTTCGGCAACCCAACACTTCTCCATGGAGAGACCATGAAACGCTTCTTGTATACTTGTACGCTCGCATTCGCTTTGGCCGCCTGTGGTGGCGACGACGTCGTCCCCGTGGCGCAGCAGCAAGGCACCGAGGCCCCCGCGGGGCCCGCCAACCAGGTGGACGCCTCGGTGAGCGGCGGCTCGACCGCTTCCGGTGATATCGATGGCAGCTCGGAGACCTCGGCGGAGGGACAGTTCTACGCGACCGTGACGAACGGCATCGTGACCGTGTGGGTCGGGTCGTCGACGTCCATCGTGAACTTCATGATCGACACGGCAGGCGCCGAGGTGCCGAGCGCGTTCGCGATTACGGCGGCTCCGGATGGCAACAATCTGACGGTGACGAACGGGCTGTCGATCCTGGAAGGGACGGGCGGAACGGTGAGCATCGACTTCTGCCCGAACACGCAGGGCGATGTGATCGCGGGGTCGTTTAACGGCGTCGCGCTCACGAATGTGGCGACGCAGTCGGCCGACGGGGCGCTGAACGGCAGCTACCGCGCCACGATCGTGTTGTCGGACGGCTCGGTGACGTGCAAGGCGCCGGAGACTCCCATCGGCGGCGGTGATGTGGGCGGCGAGACCTGCACGCTGGACGAGACCTGCGACGGGCCGTGCTGCCCGTACATGCCGTCGATCGTACAGTGCCAGCAGGGCTGCGTGATGAGCTGCATCAACATGATGGATCCGTCGGACATGTCGGGCTGCGTGAGCTGCTTCGACGACTGCATCGCGTCGTCGGGTGCGCTCGAAGACGCCGCCTGCCGCGACGCCATGATCGCGTTCGACGCGTGTGAGAACAACTCGGGCTGCGACGAGCTGATCTTCGACGAGGGCGACGGCTACGACCGCTGCATCGAGTCGAACTGCTGCGCCGAGATGAACACCGCGCTGTAAGCGTCGGAAAGCGTGAATCTCCGCGGCCGCGCGTCCTATGAACTGGGCGCCGCGGCCGCGCCGGTTTTTGGGGTCGGGGGACCGACGGTGGCGTGCGGCTCCCCCTGAACGGGGGGAGGGCGACGGTGCCTGAGCGCGGCATGGTGACGGCATCACCAGTTCGACGCTCGTTCGCTGCGCGGCCTTCGGCTGCGGGCGAAATTGCGGCCGACCACTACCGAGGGAGACCATGAACGAAACGAAGGCAGTCAAACGCTCGCAGCGCGACGCGGCGACAACAGCAGAGCATCTTGCGGTCGCATTTCACGAGCGCTGGGACGGCGGGCAACGGCAAGCCGCGATGGCGGACCTCGTCACGCAGCTCAACGCCGTCCGTACCTCTGTGGACGCGGAAACCTGGACCACGATTGCGAACACGACGCGGGGCTTGGTGGGGCACATTACGGCCGACGACCCGCTCACGCGGCGCTGCGTCGACAAGCCGCGAGGCTACGCTGGCGACGCGGTGACGCTCGACATCATCTACGGGCATCCGCGTGCGCGGGCGTACGTGGACGGAGCGAGTGGGGCAGGGCGCTCGGTGTTTTCGTACACGGCGAATCGGCCGGCGACGATCGCGGTTCGCACGCGACGCCAGGTCTTGGCGGACGCGATCGACGCGACGGCGGAGCGGGTCGATGGTGCGCGGATTCTATCGCTCGCCTGCGGGCATCTGCGAGAGGCGGAGCTTTCGATGGCGCTGCGGCAGAATCGGGTCGGCGCGTTGTATGCCGCAGACCAGGACGCCGAAAGTTTGGCCGAGCTGACGGCGGCGTATGCGGGCATGACGGTGAACCCGCTGCTGCTCTCGGTGCGCGACCTCTTGAAAGGACAGCGCCCGGTCGCCGACCTGGATCTCGCGTACTCGGCCGGTCTCTACGACTACTTAGAGGCAGGCGTGGCCGCTCGCACGACGGCGGCGATGTTCGACATGCTGCGGCCCGGCGGTCGTGTGTTGGTGGCGAACTTTCACCCGGACTTGCAGGACATCGGCTACATGGAGTCGTGCATGGACTGGTGGCTGATCTACCGCGACGAGGAGGCGATGCGGGCGCTGTTTGACGATATCGCTCCGGAGCAGATTGCGGACATGCGGCTGTGGACGGATACGTTCGGCGGGGTGGTGTATGCCGAGGTGACGCGGGCGTAGCTGCGGGGTGTGTGCGGACCCGGCGCCGGGTCCGTACTGCTCGGCCACGACTGAGCGTCCGTTTGGGGGAGAAGATCGGAGCGTGCTGGGCAAACGGCGCGCCGCGCGCGGTTTTTGGGACGGAATCGGGGCTGTGGAAGCGAATCCGAACCCAATATGACTCGACGGGCGGTTTGGCGGCCCCGCGGGGAATCTGGTGGTTTGTGTGCTAAGTAGCGGTTCTGGAACGAAAATCCAAAGTGCAGGTTTCTCCCCGCCTTGCACGCCCAAAGAGTGACGAGATGATGACCCCCCGTGGTTTCTATTCGGCAGTCCTCCCCGTTTTGCTTCTCGCCGCGATGGCGAGCTGCGACAACGGCGGTGGTGGTTCTATCAGTCCGGACTTTGACCCGGACGGTGACGGTTTGGACCGTGGAACCGAAGAGATCCTCGGCACCGACCCGTTCGACGCGGACTCGGACGACGACGGTCTCGACGATGGAGTTGAGGTCGAACTCGGGACTGATCCGCTCGATCCCGACACCGATGACGACACGCTGCTCGATGGGGACGAAGTCGAGCGCAGGACGGATCCGAACAACCCGGACACCGACAACGGCGGCGTTTGGGACGGCGATGAGCTCGCGCGTGACACCGACCCGCGGGAGCCGACCGACGACTTCGACGCCGACCGCGACGGGCTCACGGACGACGAAGAGCAGGAGTTGGGCACGGACCCGCGCGTGGTCGACACCGACCAGGACGGCCTGGATGACTTCGACGAGGTACGGCAGTTTGGCTCGAATCCGCTCGTCGGCGACACCGACGAAGACGGGCTCACGGATGGCCGCGAGGCCGAGCTGGGGACCGACCCGACGCGCGAAGACACCGACGGCGACAGCCTGACGGACGGCGCGGAGGTCAACGAGCACGGCACCAACCCGCTGAGCGTGGACACCGACTTGGACGGGTTGAACGACGCGTTCGAGCTGCTGCTGTACCACTCTGACCCCACCGACTTTGATACCGACGACGACGGCTTGTCCGACGGCCGCGACGTGCGCGCCGCCGGCTCATCGCCGAGCGCTGCGGACACGGATGAGGACGGCCTTTCGGACGCAGACGAGTTTGAGGCGGGCACCAACCCGCGCTTGGCCGACACGGACTCGGACGGGCTGACGGACCTCGAAGAGGTGGGGGCGACGAATACGAACCCGCTGCTCAACGACACCGACAGCGATGGACTGGACGACGGCGTGGAAGTGAACGGCACGGGCCCGCTGGCGGGCTTTGGCGTCACGGATCCGCTCAACCCCGATACCGACGCCGACGGCGTTCGCGACGGCGCGGAGATGGTGCACGGCAGCAATCCGCTGGAGTCAGACACCGACAACGACGGCCTCACCGACGGCTACGAGGTGTTCGAGTTTGGCACCGACCCGACCTTGGCGGACAGCGACGGCGACCTGCTCAGCGATGGCGACGAGAACGAGCGCGGCACCAACCCGCGCGAGCGTGACACCGACCGCGACGGCCTCGACGACGGCGAAGAAGTGCTGGGTATGGAGGTCACGTTCGAAGGTGGCGCCACCGCCACTTACTTCTCGAACCCGCTGGCGCGCGACTCCGATCTCGACGCGTTCAACGACTTTCAAGAGGTGCGCCAGTACCTGACCGACCCGTCGAACCAAGACACCGACGAAGATGGCCTCACGGACGTGGAAGAGCTGCTGCGAAGCCCCGTGGGCCTCGTCCGCTTGTTCGATCCGCTCGACCCGTTGCTCGGCGCCGCCGATGGCGACCCGGACGGTGATGGGCTGAGCAACCGCGTGGAGATCGACATCGGCTCGGACCCGTCGGTGGCCGACACCGACCGCGACAACCTGGACGATGGCGACGAGGTGCTCGTGTACTTCACCAGCCCCGTGATTCGAGACAGCGACGAAGACGGCGTTCCGGACGGCCTCGAAGTGCTCGCGGGCACGTTCGACGACGGCGTGCTGTTCTTGAACCCGACGCTGGTCGACAGCGACGGCGATGGCATCGCGGACGGCGAGGAGCCCGGTGGGCCACTCTCGGACACCGACGACGACGGCGTGCCGAACGGCGCGGACCGCGACTCCGACGACGATGGTTTGGACGACGGTGTGGAACTCGACGGCGGCACGGACCCGCTCTCAGCCGACAGCGACCAGGACCTGATCCCGGACGGCATCGAGGTGGCGTGGGGCCTGAACCCGCTCGACGCGAACGACGCCGGCCTGGACCCGGACGACGACGGGCTGACCAACAGCCAAGAGTACTTCCGCGACACCGACCACCTGCGCGCCGACACCGACGACGACGGCATGAACGACTCGCTTGAGATTCGCGCCGGCCTGAACCCGCTCGATCGCGAAGACGCCTTCAGCGATTTTGATGGCGATGGCGTGATCAACATCGACGAAGCCTGTCCGATGCCGATCGGCGTGACCACGTGCGTCCCCTCGCTGGCGACGAACGTGCGCAACAGCGACACCGACGGCGACGGGCTCGCGGACTCGGTCGACGTGGCGCCGACCAACCCGGACGCGGACGGCGACGGCATCGCCGACGGCGACGAAGTCTACCTGCACGGCTCCAACCCGGGCTCCGCCGACAGCGATGGCGACGGGCTGAGCGACGGCGACGAGCTTATCGACGGCGCGACCTTGGGCCGCTCGGATGCCGACGGTGACGGGCTCGCCGACCGCGTAGAGCGCGAGCTCGGCACGTCCTCGACCCTGTCGGACACCGACGCTGACGGCCTCTCGGACACCATCGAAGCGGTGACCGGCGTGCGCGTGGTCGTCTACGCGACCGGCGCGACCATCGAGCGCTTTACCGACGCGCTCGTGCCCGACACGGACGGCGACGGCCTGCGCGACGGCACCGAGATCGCGCTCGGCACGGACCCGACGCTCGCCGACTCTGACGGCGACGGCATCGACGACCGCCGCGAGGTGGAAGAGTTCCTGACCGACCCGATGAACGAAGACTCGGACGGCGACGGAATCGCCGATGGGCTCGACCCGTCGCCGACCTCGCTCGACGCGGACGGCGACGGCATCCCGGACGCCTCTGAGCTCGCGGACGGCTACAACGCCGTGTTCGCGGCGGGGCTGCCGACGGGCCTGCCGGTGGACACGACGCTTAACGTGGCTGCGATTCCGCGCGGCTGGTACCGCGTCGCGGCGCGCATCGGACCCACGACGCCGGACGAGACGCTGCCCGGTTCGCCGGGCTCGGTACAACTGTCGGTCAACGGCCGCACGGCGACCACCCACGCGCTGCGTTGGGCTGGCGCCCGCGTGGTGAGCTCGGCTCCGTTCCGCGCATCGAGCGATGACATCCGCGTCGAATTCACGGGCTCCGGCGCTGTTGAGTCGTTGTGGGTTGAGGCGCTCGGCGACGTGACCTCCGGGTTAGCGATTCCGTCGCTGAACACCTTCGCCGACGTGGCGGACACCGACCGCGACGGCCTGCTGGACGGCGCCGAAGCCGGCCTGGGCGCCTGGATTGACGCCGACGTTCCTGCGGACGGCAACACCGAGACGTACCTGCCGGGCAGCTGGCAGGACTTGAACAGCGACCGCCAGGTGACGGCCGACGAGACCAGCGTCACGTACTGGCTCGAAGCGGAGCAATCCGCGGCGGCCGACGTGCCGCGCTTTGCGGACGCTGACGCCTCGAACGGTAGCGCGGTCCGCGGCACGCCGTTTGGCTTGGCGTTCACCACCGGCACCGGCCAGTGGGGCTACGCGCCGGGCATGACGTACTCCATCTGGATTCGCGCGCGCGTGCCGTCCAACGCGCCGCTCGACGTGTTCGCCGACGACTGCGGCAGCACGCCGGAAGCGTGCCCGTACCTGATGTGGGTCACCGTCGACCGCGGCGATTCGACGGCCGACGACTGCGACGGGCAGCAGGTCTGCGCCCAGCGCATGGGTCTGAGCAACCGCTGGGAGTGGCGCTACGCCGGTACCTACGTGCCCGGCGATCGCTTCGCCGTGTCGGTCCAAGAGCTCGGCATGCCGACGGTGCCTTGGGAGCTCGACCGTGTGGTCATCGCGCCCGTGGACTTCGAGCCGATTCTCGGCGCCACGATTGAGGCGTCGACCGTTGACGCGGCGTTGCGTGTCGAGGGTGTCGTGCCCGGCACGCGCATGATTCTGGACGCTCAGAACGTGTTCGGCCTGGTGGACCCGATGGAAGCGGACACCGACGGCGACGGCTACCGACCGGCGGCAGCGAACTGCGAAATCGACGCGCTTTCGTGCCCCACAGGAACGGTCCCCAACAGCGTTGGCTGGCTGACCGACGGACGCGAGGACGTGGTCGGCACCAACGGCTTCGACGTCGACAGTGACTACGACGCTGACCTGTACCCGCGCGTGGGCGATGTGTTCCGCGCGAACGGCATCTTCGACCTGTTCGCGGCCGAGTCGTTCGCCCGCTACGACGACGCGCATGACCCGTGGCCGCTGAGCTCGGACGACGACCTCGACGGCTTGGCCAACGAGCTTGAGGCCACGTTGACGGCCGCCTGCCTGGCCGCCGACCCGTCGTGCCCCGACCCGGACCCGTCGCTGCTGCCGGCCGGAACGGACTTTGGCCGCGACGATGACCGCGACAACGACGGTGTGCCGGACGGCGCCGAAGACGTGAACCGCGACGGCGTGACCGGCGACGACGAGACGAACGCGAACAACCCCGACTCGGACGGCGACGGACTCCCGGACGGCCTCGAGATGGGCTTCACCACGCCGCGCTCGCGCCGCTATGCCGCCGACCTGCGCTGGGGCGGGTTCGTGGGAGACGCCGACGGCGCGACCACCACCAACCCCATCAATCCGGACACCGACGGCGACGGCATTTGGGACGGCGAAGAGGACTTCAACCTGAACGGCCGCATTGACCCGGCCTCCACGCAGGTGTTCGCGAACTGTGGAGACCGCAGCATCGAGCACCCGCAGACCGGCGAGGTGTTGGTGTACGCGACAGGTGCGTTCTCACGCTCCGAGACCAACCCCGGCGCTTCGGACTCGGACGGCGACCTGCTGTCGGACCGCGAGGAGTTGGAGGTGTACTGCACCGACCCGAACAACCCGGACACCGACGCCGACGGGCTGGACGACTACATGGAAGTCCGCCGCCTGCTGACGAACCCGCTGGAGCAAGACACGGACGGCGACGGGCTCATCGACTCCCGCGAGTCCAACCCGCTGCTCGACGTGACCCTCTCGGACCCGCTGCGCTTCGATAGCGATGGCGATGGCCTGAACGACGGCCAAGAGGTGGACGTACACGGCACCGACCCGCGCGCGGTGGATACGGACCGCGATGGATTGTCGGACGGCGAAGAGGTCGCCGGATTCGTGCTCCCCAGCGGCACGCGCGTGTTCACCGACCCGACGCTCGCCGACACGGACAGCGACGGTCTCGACGACCGGTTTGAGCTGTTCGGCGAAGACATCGACCGCAACGGCGTGTTGGGACCGGACGAGGACCTGGACGGCGACGGCGTGATGGCCGCGCCGGGCTCTGACCCGACGAATCGCGACTCCGACGCGGATGGATTCCGCGACGGCGAAGAGGTTCGCGGCGGCTCCGACCCGACCGACCCCAGCAGCGTGCCCGACAGCTTTGACGACGCGGGCGGCCTCGCGGTCGACGCCGAGCCTGGCACGTACACCATCGAGGTGGAGCCGGGCGGTGATACGCTCATCCGACTCGGCACGGTCGAGGACGGCGCTGTGGTCTCCGGTGCGCCGATTCTGCTGAGCTGCCCCGGCCGCATGGTGAGCGCGCGCGGCAACGGCATTATGGAAATCCGACGTTCGCCCGACGGCTCGCAAGAGGTTCGCCTCATCGGCGCTGGCGGCGTGGAGCCCACGTTCGAATACGCCGAGCTCGGCGGCACGTTCCAGACCGCATGGACTGGCGAGACGGTGTTCGAGGGCTTCGACGTGGACGGCGATGGCGCTGCGACGGCGACCAACGCGGCGATCGCGCGGCCGGCCGGAATGGTGGACGCGATCTCGTACGCGGCCGGCGACGGCGGCAGCTCGGTGGACTTCGCCGAGGGCACCAGCTTCTACGACATCTGTGACGCCAAGCTCGGCGGCATCGGCACCCTGTACTTGGGCGTGTCCGGCGTTGGGCTCGAGCTGGAAGGGCAAGCGTGGGTGCGCCCGCGCGCGCTCGGCATCGGCATGCGCGGCGCGTTGGACATCGGCGCTGGCGGCAGCGACATCACGCTGGCGCAGGCCGAACTCGAGATCAACCTGACCACGTATTACATCAGCGGTCGCGCCTCGTTGCCGCTGCCCGACGTGATGCAACAGCTCACGTCGTTCGCGCCGCGGGTGGGTGAGAAGACGGCCACGTGTTTGGGCTGCATCGACTTCACGATCGACCCGACCTCGTACATCTTCGAGTTCATGGCGCGCCTCGTCATCCCGCGGGTGGATGGGCGACTGAAGTCCTCCATGGGCGCCGAGGGGCAGGGTTCCACGGGCCTGAACGAGATCGTGGTCCTCGTGGACGCGCTGCGCGATCGCTACCTGTTGCGCGCGCAGATTGAGATGGGCATCGGCGCCACTTCGGTGGACGCTCGAAAGTACACGTTCGACGGACAGTTCGAGTTCGACGGCGCGGGTCAGGTCGAGTTCAAGCCGGCGGCGACGCGCCCAGAGCTGGAATGCGTTACCAACGACGACTGCCTGTTCGGTCAGAGCTGCATCACGCAGCCCGGCGCCACGGAGTCCTACTGTGTGGGCTGCGCGCCGCAGTTCGACAACCCGCCGATCAAGCCGCGCTTTGACGTGTACTTCGCGGACGCTGGCGCCGCCGGCGACACCATCAACGTGCGCGTCTTCGGCACCGAGTACGCGTGCCTGGATGGCACCGACACCTGCGACCGCACTGTGCCTTCCCAGGTCAGCGTGGTGCGCACGTTCGACGAGACCATCAACGTGGGTCAGAACGGACTGCGCAGCGAGCGCGAGATGGTCCGGCTGCTGCAAGACGAGCTGCGACTTCGCAGCCAATCGCAGTGTCCGGGCCAGTGCCATCGCCGGTACACCCAGTGCGCTCGCGAGAGCTGCGGCGTGTACTGCTTCGATGAGGACAGCGCGGGCTGCACGTCGTGTCTGACCGGATTCGGCAGCGACTGCCAGCCGCTCGATACGGCGTGCGAAGCGTCGTGCGACGAAGGGTTGCCGGTGCACATTTGGTCCAACGACCGAACGGCCGCGCCGCGCGTGACCATCGACTCCGACGACATGCAGATCGACCTGAACGTCGAGGTCACGCTCAACGGCGGCGCCGCTTGTCATGACGTGGACCTCGGGGTGGTAGACCTGCTCTCGTGCCCCGTCGTCGGCGTGTCCGAACGACAGTATGCGAACGGTCAGCTCGGCATTTCGGGCGGCGTCTCGTTCCCGATTCCGAGCTTCCCCGCCGTGAACCTGGGCTTCGTGGGCGAGATGGTCGTGGACCTCAACGATAGCGACAATGACCCCCGGTTTGTGGGCGTCAACGGGCAGCTGAACGCCACCATGTTCGGGTTCCCGCTAGGCAACCTCGGCAACGCCACGCTGCAGGCCGGCTTCGACGCGCAGGACGAGTTCTCATACGCGGCGATCGTCATGGACAGCGGTTTGAGCATCGGGCCTGGCGGCCTGATTCGCCTGGGCGGCTCCGCCATGGTCATGGGCTACGACCACGACCGCTACGAGCTTTGCGCGGAGGGCGAGATGACGTTCGGCGCCAGCCCTGTGGTGCTCGACGCCTCGGCGCTGATCCGGCTGCCCATCGACCCGGTCACGGACGAGTTCGACAGCGGCCGCTGCGGCGTTCGCGCGGACTTCCAACTCGCGCCGGCGAAGGTGCCGTTCCTCCAGGGGCTGGCGGACATCATCGGCGACTCTGTCGACATCTCCGGCACTGGCGCGGTCGAATGCGACGGCAGCTTCGAGTTCCTCGGCGCGTTCTCGGTCGACCCCGAGTTCCTGCCCGGCTTCCCGATGGCGGCCGCCGAGTTCCGATTGAGCGACGAAGGCGTAGGCATCGCCGGACAGCTGGAACTGCCCGCCGGTCTCGGTACGCTCGCGGCCAGCGGCGAGATCAACAGCGACGGCACGTTCGCGTTCGACCTCGAAGGCTCCATCACCCCGGGCGGCTTCGAGATGGCCGAGGTGCGGGGCTCGTTCACAAACGCGGGCATCGAGCTGCATGGCGTGATTCGACTCCCCGGTGACCTCGCGGTCGTCGAGGTCGAGGGCTACATTCGCGCGAACGGCGACTTCTTGTTCAGCGGCGTCGCGACCCTCTCGGTCGAAGACACGCGCCTGACGGACGCCCGCATCCAAGTGAGCAACGACGGCGCGTCAATCAGCACGATGCTCAACGTCCCCGGCATCACCAGCATCGCGGTGTCTGGCGAGGTCCGTTCCAACGGCTACGTCCGCTTGGCCGGCGCTGGCGCCATCGGTATCGGCGACGCTGTGCGCGTGGGGCCCATCACGTTGGAGTTCCTGCGCGAGACGAGTGGCACGGTGACGATCTCGGGCTCTGGCAGCCTGACCATCGCGGGTCAGCAAGTGAGCTCGCTGTCGTTCTCCATCGGCACAGACGGATCGTTCTCGGCGCGGGGTCGCTTCGACCTGTGGATCGCTGAGGTCGACGTGCAGATCGCGAAACCGGCCGGCGGCGGCATTTCGTTCAGCGCGAGCTTGGTGGTGTCGTTCTCGCTCTTTGAGCACACGGCGTCCGGCTCGATCACACTCTCGTACGCAAGCGGCACGCTGCGCTTCACTATCGCGGGCTCGATCAGCGGGCCCATCGTTAACTTCTCGGTCCGTTTGAGCGTCGACAGCAATGGCTGTTTCAGCGTCTCAGAGCTCGGCCGATTCTGTTTGGGCTGACCCATGGCAACGCAATCACGACGACGATCCTCTAAGGTCCTCGGCGGTTCTCTCCTCTTCGCGCTCTTTGCGTTGGCGTCCGGTATGGGTGCCTGCACGGACTCGGAGTTGGAGCAGGACACGGGCTTTGACGTGCTCGGGGAAGGCGCCTTTGACGTCGACCTCGCGACCGCCAACACCTGCGGTGGTCCCTCCGAACTCACGCTCAACGGCGAACCTGCGCAACCGGGCGACGCCTGCGGTCCGTGCGACGACGGCGTGGTCGCCTGCGTGAGCGTGGACCGCTTGCAGTGCATTGGCGGCACGGCGCTCAACGCCTGCGGTGGCTGCGACGCGCTCGAAGATGCGCCAGGCGACGTCTGCGGCGCGTGCGGCTTTGGCGCGCTCGAGTGCGACGGCCTGAACGGGCTGGAGTGCCTGGGCGACCGCGACACCAACGCCTGCGGTGGCTGTTTGGTGGTCCCCGCGGCGCCGGACGAGGACTGCGGAACAGAGCTGGAGCCCGCGAACTGGGTTTGCGCTTCGCCGGACGACATTCGCTGCATCTCCGCGGGGCAAAACGCCTGCGGTGGCGCGGCGCCGCTGAGCGACTATCCGGGCACCTTGTGTGGCGAGTGTGGGCGCGGCTTCCTGTCGTGCGTGGGTACCGACGCGCTGGTGTGCGATGACGAACAAGCGGGCGTGAACGCGTGCGGCGGCTGTCAGCGACTGCGTGGGCAGCCCGGCACGTCGTGCGGCGATTGCGGTGGCTTCTACGAGTGCGACGAGGACGGCGCCGTGGTGTGCAACCGGCAGCGCAACGCGTGCGGCGGATGTGGCGCGCTCGGCGGTGAGCCGGGCGCAGCGTGCGGCGGCGGCAACGTGTGGGTTTGCACGGTAGGCGCGAACGTGTTCTGCGCGCCGTCGGGCGCCAACGTGTGTGGCGGAGTGACCGAGCTTGAGGCCGACGCGGGCGCGCCGTGTGGCGTGTGTGGCGACGGCATCCAGACCTGCGTGGACCGCGAGTCGACGGCCTGTCTGCGGGCCACCGAGCTCAACGCGTGCGGCACCTGCGGCGTGCTCGCGGGTACGCCGGGTGAGCGCTGCGCGGCCAACGCTGTGTTCGTTTGCAACGAGGGCGAAGCGGTGTGCGAGAGCGCGCTCGATGTGAACGCCTGTGGTGGCTCCACGTTGCTCGGCGCCGTCGTGGGAGCGCCTTGCGGCCTCTGCGATACCGGTCGTCTGGTGTGCGCGGGCACGGAGTCGCTCGGCTGCGCGGGCGAAGACCCGTTGGAGACGTACACGTGGTTCGCTGACGCGGACGGCGACGGCTTTTACACCGAAGGCGCAGCGTCCGAGGTGCTGTGTGAGATGCCCGACGAGGGCTTCGCGCAAGCGGCCGGAGACTGCGACGACGATAACGAAGATGCCTACCCGGAAGCACCCGAAGACGCCTGCGTGGACCAAGCGGACCTCGATTGCGATGGCGTCATCAACTACGTGGACCAGGACCGCGACGGCGCCTCGGCGTGCTTCGACTGCGCCGACACCGACCCGCGCATTCGGCCGACCGCGCGCGAGCTGTGCGACGGCATCGACCAAGACTGCGATGCGGTGATCGACGAGGGCGCCAAGCGCACCTTCTACCAAGACGCGGACAGCGACGGGTTCGGCGATTCGGCGGTCACGAGCGAGGCGTGCGCTGCGCCCACGGGCTACGTGCCCAACCCGGGCGATTGCGACGACGCCGACCCCGGCCGCAACCCCGACGCGGTGGAACTGTGCGATGGCACCGACAACCGCTGCGACGGCGACGTTGACCCGGCGACGGCGGTGGACGCCCTCGACTGGTATGTGGACGCAGACGGCGACGGATTCGGCGCTGTGATCGGCCTCCCGCAGCGTGGTTGCACCGCGCCCGAGCCGACCGGCTGGGCGAACAACAACAGCGACTGCAACGACGACGACCCGTTGATTCACCCGGACGCGGACGAGGTGTGCGACGGCGTGGATAACAACTGCGACCGCGCGGTCGATGACGACGGCGTGGACCGGTATCGGCGCTACGCGGACACCGACGGCGACGGGTTCGGCGACGCCGCTGCGCCTGCGCTCGTGTGCGGCACCGCGGTCGGCTACTCCGACCTGGCGACCGACTGCGACGATTCGCGAAACGACACGTGGCCGGGCGCTCCGGAGCGCATCGGCGACGGCGTGGACCAAGACTGCAACCGGCTGGAGCTGTGCTACCTGGACGTGGACGGCGACGGCTTTGTGGGCGACTTTGTGACGCTCGCGGAGACCACGGACCTGACGTGTGGCGGCTTGGTCGCGTGCCCGGCCAGTGTGACGCCGTACCGCGGCGATGGGCAATGCTATTTGAGCCCGGGAACCAGCGCGGCAGAGGACTGCGATGACACCGACCCGTTCCGTGCGCCGGGCCTGCCCGACGCGTTTGGCGACGGCGTGGACTCGAACTGCGACGGCACTGAGGTGTGCTTCCGCGACCTCGACGGCGACCGCTACCGTCCGCACCCGGACGCCATCGTGTTGTCCGCTGACGGTGACTGCACGGACCCGGGCGAGCTGGACCTGGCCGATATGCTGCCGGGCGAAGATTGCTGGGACGCTGAGTTCGAGGTGGGCGACGGCACGGGCTGTCAGGACGTTTCCGGCGGGTTAGACCCGGCGGTTTGCCCGAACGAAGTGAACCCCGGCGTGACCGACGAGGCCTCACGCGCGGTGGATGGTGTGGACTACGACTGCAACGCGTCCTTGCGGTGCCACTTTGACGCGGACCGCGACTTGTTCCGCACCGAGGGGATTACAATGACTTCGCGCGGCGTCCGAGACGTTTGGGCATCGTGCGATTATGCGAACCGAAAGACGCAGTACGCGCCCGTTGAGTTCGAGTGGTGTGACGCGTCCTCGAGCACGCGACCAGGACTGCCGGAGACCGCCTTCGACGGTACCGACTCCAACTGCGACGGTGTGGAACAGTGCTACGTGGACCGCGACGGAGATTCGTATCGTGCGGCCGCCGGCCAAACGAACACGGAGACCTCGGTCACGTGTACGGAGAGCGGATGCACACGCGGGCGCTACGCCGGTGAGGGCAGCGACGGGTTCGTCAGCGCCTCGCCGCTCGCGTTCAACATGTGCCCCACGGCGCGCGGGTTGGCGGTGTCTTCGACGCCCGGCAACGACTGCAACGACCAGGTCGCGCTCACCAACCCGAGTGCTGGTGTTCGCGAGTTTGCGGACATCTCGCCCTCGGATCCGTCGCTGTTCGATACCGACTGCGATGGCCGAGATGGTGACGCGAACGTGGACGAGTACGTGACGTGCGCAAGCGGCTCGTGCGCGGGTTCGAGCGTACAGGCTGCGATCGACCGGTGTCGCACAAAGAGGCTGCCGACCGGGCGTAGCCACTGCACGGTGTTCCTGCAGCGCGGCACGTACAGCTTGAGCGGGAGCTTGTCGGTCTCGGGCACCCGCACGACCTATATCGCGGGCGGCTACGACAGCACTTTCGTGAGTCGCCGCTATGGCCTGTCGACGGATGGGTGGTCGAGCTTCGGCAACCTGACGAGCCAAACCTCGCTACTCACCGGCGCCACGCCAGCCGTGACTGTGACCTTGTCGGCGAACACGGTTGAGCTCACCGGTGTGCGTGTTCAGGGAGCCAACGGCGCGGCTGGAACGGCCGCATCCCCCAACGGAAGGCCGAGCATCGGCGTGTACACGTCGGGCTTCGGAACGCTCAACGTTGTGCGCAGCATGGTCCGTGCGGGCACCGGTGGTACAGGGCACAACTTCTCGGTCGCGGCCGGGACGGGATCGGGCACTACGGGTGGCACCGGTGGATACAACGGTGGATATACCGACGGGAGCATTGGCTCGCGGCGCGACGCTGGCGCGGGCAGCGCAGGCGGTCCGTCCGGAACGGGCGGCGGCGGCGGCGGCGCGGGCACCGGAAACTCGGCGTCGGTGTGTGACGGCGGAAACTGCGCCGGCGACCTCGACGCCGGCCGCGCCGCTGGCGGCAATGGTGGAGCGGGCGTGGATGGTGCGTGTGCGACAGCGCCGATTGCGTCCTCGACTTGGCCTGGAACCATGAGCAGCCCGAGCGCTTGGGGGACGGCGCGCCGCAACGGCACGGATGGCGGTAGAGCCACGGCGGGCGGCGGCGGCGGCGGCGGATCTTGGCTACAGTGCAGTGATTCCAGCTCGGCCCTCTGCGGTGCTGGCGGAACCTGGGGTTCCAGCGGCGGCACGGGTGGACGAGGCGGCGACGGCGGTGGCAGTGGTCTAGCCGGTGTCGGCGGTGGCCACGGCGGACCTTCAATCGCGGTGGCTGCGCACGCTGTGCGGCTCGTGGTGACCGACGGCTCACTGACCAGCGCCCGCGGAGGCACCGGCGGTAACGGCCAGGCCGGCGGCGACGGTGGCGATAGCGACGGCGGCGACGGTCCGTCCGCCGGCTCCTCGAACCCGGGCAACGGCTCGACCATTCCGTCGGCAACCGGCGGCACGGGCGGCAAGGGTGGCGCGGGCGGCGGAGCCTCCGGCGGGCCCGGCGGCCACGGCGGCGCATCGCTGCCGATTCTGCTCTCGGGCGGCGCCACCTTGAGCCGTTCAGGCGGCTCTGTGAGCTCGTCCGGAACGCGTGCTGGCGGCGGCACAGGCGGCAGCGGTGGCGCGCGAGGCGCCTCGCCCGTCGGCGCTGCTTGCACGGCCGCAGCGGGCCCGAACGGCAACTCCGGTGTCGCGGTGTCCGCCGGCTACAACCTCTCTACGGGAACCTCCTTCTAGCATGCGCGAATCCATCATCTCGACCGCGCCTTTGCGCACGCGCCGCGTATCTGCGGTGCTCCCGTACGTGCTCCTCGGCCTGCTGCTGTGCGTCTCCGCACGCGCGGACGCCCAGGGCCGCTTCGACACCACGTTCCTGCACCCCGCGCCGTCACAATCGACGAGCGGCGTGGGCGTACACGGCGCGCGGCTCCTGCCCCAGTGGGACCTCGAAGTACACGCGCTCGGCGCCTTCGGATGGAGCCCGCTCGCGCTCGAAAACCCGGACGGCTCACCGCTCGGCAAGCTCGTCTCGTCGACCACGCAAGGGCACCTGCTCTTCGCGCTCGGCCTGCACGAACGCTTCGACTTCGGCTTCGACGTGCCGCTGATCCGCAACCAAGCGGGCGACGGCATCATCGGCTTCCGTGACACCGGCCTGATCGAGGACCACATCGGCGTCGGCGACGTACGCCTCGTGCCACGATTGTTGCTGTTCTCGTCGTTCGACGACCCAACCGACCGCAGCGGCGTGGCACTCACCTTTGTGGGCGATGTGCATCTGCCGACGGGAGACCCGGAAGGGTTCGCTGGCGACGACGGCTTTCGCGCTGATCCACGTCTGGCGCTTGAGGTCGGCTTCGGCGCCGGCCACCGCTTGTTTGTGAACGCTGGATACACGGTACGCCCGGAAGCCCGGGTCGCCGGTACCCTCGAGATTGATGATTACGTCGCGCTCGCTGCGGCGCTCGATGTGCGCGTTATTCAGGCGCTGCATTTGTTCGGCGAGCTCGACGCCGGTGTAACGCCGAGCGACCAGTTTGCCGCCGACGAGGTGCCGGTAGAGGCCCGCGCGGGTGTGCGAATCCCCGTGTCGGGCGTGTTGATTCAGGCCGGCGCACGGCTGGGCCTCTCGGGCGGTGCGACCGTGCCGGACTGGGGCCTGCTGGGCTCCATCGGTTTTCGCCTCGACCGCGCCGAGCGCGAGCGCACGCGTGATTCCGACCGCGACGGCATTCCTGACATCTTGGACGTTTGCCCCGAGCTCGCAGGCTCAGGCGTTGCGACACCGGGGCGCGAAGGTTGCCCGACGGACACCGACGGCGATGGCGTTTACGACGTCGACGACCGCTGCGCGGACCGCGCGGGGCAGGGCGCTGACGGCTGCCCGGCCGACACCGACGGCGACGGCGTGGATGATGACGTAGACGCTTGCCCCGACGTGGCCGGCGACGGCGCGGACGGCTGCGCGGTAGACACCGACGGTGATGGCGCCGCCGACGCGGATGACGCGTGTCCCGATGAGGCAGGCCCGGCGCCGAGCGGTTGCTTGCCCGACGCGGACCAAGACGGCGTGCCGGACGAGCGCGACGCCTGCGTGGACGTGGCCGAGGACCAGGACGGGTTCGAGGACTCCGATGGCTGCCCCGACGTGGACAACGACGACGACGGCGTGGAAGACGCGGCGGACCGCTGCCCGATGGAAGCGGGGCCCGACGGCGGATGCCCGGTACCGCTGGAGCTGACGGTGTACTTCGAAACCGAGAGCGCGGACCTCACGCCCGAGGCCGTCGCGGCCATCGAGGCTTGGGTGCAACTGCTGGCGCTGGTGGACGGCGGAACCGGCTCGTTGAGCATCGCCGGACACACCGACGCGACGGGCGACGAGCGCTTCAACGAGGCGCTGTCCTCACGCCGCGCCCGCGCTGTGAATCGCGCGCTGTCGTCGCTCGACATCTCGTCCTCGCGGACGACGGTCGTCGGCATGGGCTCGAGTGAGCCCGCGGCGCCCGGCGAGAGCGAGTCCGTACGCGCCCGAAACCGGCGCGTGCATGTCGTCCTGACCCTTCCGACGAACGAGGCGCCATGAGCCGGACCAATCCATTGATGAATGCAACGCGGCCCGTCGGGCAGCTGACTCAGGTTCTGTTCTCAGCGGCCGCGCTCACCCTCGCGTCGAGCGCGGCGCAAGCGCAGGTTCCCAGCGTACCTGTGGCCGGTACGGACTACTACGTGGTCACCGAGGACGGCGCGCTGGTCAGCGAAGCGGCGCCCGGCGTGCTCGGCAATGACACCGAAGAGTGGCGGAACCCGTTCAGCATCATCGCCTCTGACAGCGCCTCGGACATTGGCGCGGCGGTGGTGTTCGGCGAGGACGGCGCGTTCTCCTGGGACGCGGGTTCCGGCGAGGCGCTCCAGTACTTGTCGCCCGGCGAAGAGTACGTGGAGTCGTTCGAATACACCGTGCGCGATAGCGACGACGAAGAAGCCACCGGCTTGGTGTACGTGACCGTCACCGGGCTCAACGACGCGCCCGTGGTCGAGACTCCGGACGACCAAGTGGTGCTCGCGGACACCCGTGTGGGGCCCCTCGCGTTGCAGATCACAGACGTCGACGACGACCTGAGCGCGCTCGAACTGTCGGCCTCGTCCGACAACAGCGAGGTGGTGAGTGGCAGCGATGTGTCCCTGCGGTTCTCGGTGACCGGCGGCTGGACTGTGCAGGTGGACCCGGAGCCGGGCGCGGTCGGCAGCGCGACTGTCACCGTGCGTGTTTCGGACGGCCGCGCCGTGACCACGACGTCGTTCATGGTCACCACGATTCCCGTGCCCATGCCTCCCCAGCTGACCGCGCCGCGTAGCGCGACGACCGTCGAAGACGTGACGGGCGAGGTCGTGATTTCGATCGCCGACGACCTGACGGCCCCCAGCGACCTGACGGTGGAAGTGGTCTCTTCGAATTCTGATTTGGTCGCCGCCGAGGACATCTCCGTGAGCGCCGACGGAGCGGAGCGAACGTTGACGCTCGGCGTGGCGGAGAACGCCTCAGGCGTGTCGCGCATCACCGTCACCGTGACCGACGGCGACGGCATGAGTACAAGCGCCGATGTGCAGTTCAACGTTGTCGCTGTCGACGACCCGCCGGTGGGAACGGACGACAGCTACGCGACCGACCAGGGCGTGCGCTTGTTCGTCGACCCGCTGGCCGGCGTGCTGGCCAACGACACCGACGTGGACTCGCCCTCGCTCCGCGCCGTCCTCGTCACCGCCCCGGAGGTTGGCGTACTGCAGCTCACGCCGGTGGGCGGCGTCGTGTACGACCCGCCGGTGGACTACAGCGGGCCGGTCACGTTTACCTACGCCGCCCGCGACGCCACGAGCGACTCCGAGCCGGTGACCGTGACCATCCTGGTGGGCGAGGTCGACTCCGACGGGGACGGCACGGCCGACTTCGAAGACACCTGCCCATTCGTAGCGAACCCCGACCAAGCGGACCTGGACGAGGACGGCCTCGGTGACGTGTGCGACGGCGATCGCGACGGCGATGAGACGCCTGGAATCCGTGACTGCGACGATGACGACGCGACGGTCGCAGTCCTGCGCACGCTGTTCGACGACGTCGACGGTGACGGCTTCGGCGACTCCGCTGCGGCCGTGATCATCTGCGGCGACGGCGGCGCAGAGGGCGCGGTTGCGCTCGGCGACGACAACTGCCCAGCCATCGCGAACCCCGACCAAACCGACCTCGACGGCGACGGCCGCGGAGACCCGTGCGACACCGACATGGATGGCGACCGTGTGCCGGAGGCGTTCTCCGCCGACTCGGCCGTGTGCCAGGGTGGGGCGACCGAGGGGTGCGACGACAATTGCCCGCTCGTGCGCAACACCGACCAGGCGGACCGCAACGGCGACGGCATCGGCGACGCGTGCGCGAACGACGCCGACGGTGACCTCGTGGAAGACGAGCTGGACGAGTGCCCCAACGAGGCCGGCTCACGCGCCAACGGTGGCTGCCCCGAGACGCTCATCAGCTCCGCTTGCTCCGCCGCTCCGGGGCGCCCGAGCGTGGGCGGCTTGATGCTGTTGGCCTGCGTATTCTTCGCGTCGCGCCGCCGGTCGCACGCCAACCCGAGCGCCTAGGGTGATGCGCGCGGAACGCTTGGCGACGCTGCCCATCGTGTTGTCCATCGCACTGTCGATTGGAGTATGCGCGGTACTGCTGGGCTCGGCGCCTGTCGCCGCGCAGCCGTACCGCATGTCCGACGAGGCCTTGGAGCCCGAAGTCGCCCGCGCGGTGCAGTGGTTCGCCGATTTGACCGACTTCGGCGGTGATCAGAGCAGCTTGGTCGTCGTGGACGCGCTGGCGCACCGCTTCGAAATCTACCCGCTTCGGAACTACGTGCAGCGCATCGCGGACGAGGTTGACCCTGCGGACTCGGTGGCGCCGTTCCTGCGTTTGGTTGGCGTCGGCTACGCGCCGCCGCTCACCAGCGACCCGTTTGGAATCGACACCCTGCGCGCGATCAGCTGTGTATCGCGAGGACCGGCGTACGAGCCGCCCGAGCCCGACGGTGAACGCTATCTGCTCACGCACCGAGCGCTGGCCATCGCGCTCGCGTCCGACCTGGGATGTGGCGCGCCGCAGCGTATGGCTGAGCTTCGGAGCATGGCGCAGCGCAGACTCGCGGAGCTCACCGAGGCGCACGCGATCACGACGCCGTTGGGGCTCGAGGCGTGGGCCATGCGGCTGCTGTTCGACCGCGCTGTGCTCCCGGATGAGACGCGCCGCGCGTTGATCGCAACGCAGCACGCAGACGGGTCGTGGGGGAACGACCGCAACCGTGTGCATGAGACCGCCGTAGCGCTGTGGGTGTTACTGGAGTCGTCAGGCCGCGCACCAGCGGCAGCGTTTGCGGCGCGCGCGCACTGAGTCACTCGGCTGCTTTCGTTCCGCGCACGAGGACCGCTCGGACCCACGACATCGCGAACCTCGGCCGCGACGCAGGCCGCGCGATTCAGGTGCAGTTGTCCCAGGACTACCGGTCGAACATCGACGCCTACCCGAGCTGGCGGGAGCGCCCGGTGGAGATCGCGCAGCACATCGTTGGGTTCTTGAGCGCGCTGCGCTGACCGACGCGCAGAGAGGGGCCGGCGGGAGGTTCCGGGGTAAGGGGTTGCTAAGCGTAACTTGTTTGGTTACGTTATGGCGACTGGCCTCCGATCCACGTCCACGAGCCTATGAAACGCGACACCCGACTGTCCGGAATTCTCCACGTCGTCCTCCACATGGCGCAACACGAGGGGCGCCTGACGTCGAACGATATGGCGAAGGCCATGGACACCAATCCGGTGGTCATTCGGCGCATCATGGCCGGCCTGCGCGAGCACGGGTACGTTGAGTCCGAGAAGGGGCGGGGCGGCGGATGGTCGCTGGCTTGCGACCTCTCTGAAGTCACCCTGCGCGACATCTACGCTGCGCTTGGCAACCCCTCGCTGCTGGCCATCGGGCACCGGACCGAGGCGCCTGGTTGCTTGGTCGAGGAAGCGGTGAACGCTGCGCTCGGCAGGTCATTTGAGGAGGCGGAGGCGGTGCTGCTCAAGGGGTTCGGCGAGGTGACGCTCGCGATGCTCAACGCAGACGTTTTGAAGCGGCTGGCGGCCACCGGCGGCAGCTTTCCGTCGGGCAGCACCCACGGATGACCGGCGCGTGGCCGGTCGAACCAGACACCCTTCGGCGGACGCCAGCGTATGGCGCGGCGGGTTCGCCTTCACAACCCACAGAGGAACCATGTTGTACGATGTCTTGATCGTTGGAGGCGGGCCTGCGGGCCTTGCGGCTGCGCTTACCCTTGGCCGCTCTCGAAAGCGCGTCCTCGTGTGCGATTCCGGCAGCCCGCGGAACGCAGCGGCGACGCATCTTCAGAACTTTGTGACGCGCGATGGGACCCCGCCAGCGGAGTTCCGCGCGATCGGTCGGGAACAGCTCGAGACGTATCCGAGCGTCGAGGTCCGGGACACGCGCGTGGCCTCGATTTCGGGGTCGCGCGGTGCGTTCCAGGTCGCGCTTGACGTGGGCTCGGTGGAGGCGCGCCGCGTGCTCGTCTGCACCGGCATGATCGACGAGCCAGCGGAGATCGAAGGGATGAACGAGCTGTGGGGCACGTCCGTCTTCCAATGCCCGTACTGTCACGGTTGGGAGGTTCAGGATCGCCGGTGGGGGTATCTGCTGCACGGCACTGACGCGTCGATGCTGCTCCCGTTCGCGGCGATGATGCGTGGCTGGACCAGCGACGTCGTGGTGTTCACGGGCGGCGAGCTAGAGCTGCCGGCGGACACCGTGGCGCAACTGGAGGATTTGGGAGTGCAGGTCGAGCCTGGGCACGTGTCACGCCTGGGCGTGGCGCCGGACGCTGGGCACGCAACGCTCTCGTTCGTGGAGCTCGACGGTGGGGCCGGCGCACCGACGAGGCGCGTGCCTTGCGACGTGCTCTTCTCCCACCCGCCGCAACGGCAAGTTCCGTTGGTCCAGGCGCTTGGTGTGGACCTGGACGAGCACGGATTCGTGCGGGTCGACGCCATGACTGGCGAGACGTCCACTCCCGGCATTTATGCAGCCGGTGACCTGACGACCCGCATGCAGAGCGCGATTGGAGCGTCCGCGATGGCGGTCCGAACCGCAGCGATGATCAACCACCAGTTGGCGGTTGAGCTCGTTACGAACGTCCGTTGAAAAGCGCTCGGGGCGTTTGCGCGGACCAGTCCTACGCCGCCGGGCTCGGCGTTTTGACCGCGCGCCATACCAGGAAGACGAGCGTGCCGACGGTGCCGAGGACGGTCAGCCCCGCAGACGGCAACGCCAGCCACTCGAGGGTCTCTTTCGCCGCGCCGGTGCCGCCCATGCCGGGCGCTCGGTTTGCGGCGAGCATCCAGAACAGCCCGTAGCCGAGCGCGCCTGCGCCCAAGGCCGCGGCGAGGAGCTGCCGCGGGCGGGTGGGGCCGCCGAGCATGGTCAAGAGCAACACGAGCACGGCCGCGGTGGTGCCCATGGCGTTCGCGTGCAGGTGGGCGCGCTTGTAGTACGTCCACGACTTGCTCACGACCTGGTTCGCAGCCGCTTCGTCGCCGTCGTACACGGTTTCGAGGACCTCCGCCGCGCTGTTCGCGAGGCCGTCTTTGATGGAGTCCTCGAACGCGCCGAAGGCGATGCCGAGCCCCTGGCCGTAGAGGATGGCCGAAAGCGCGAGGACCCACCCGACAAGGAGGGTCCGAAAAGCGGGAGCATAACCTGTATCCTTCACAATCATCTCTTGGTGTGTGGTGAACGGACCCCGATAACCACGTCAGAGGGGAACGCGCAAATGCCTACTGGGCATGAACGAGCGTCAACGCCAGCGTGGGACGCGTTGATGTGGTTTAGACCTCAAGATGACCTAAACTGCGGCGGTGCGGCGGCCGAGGCCCGTTCTCCGCGCGCTTTCACGCACCTGAAGTTCCGTTGCGGCAGGTCCGTGTCGTTCAGCGGACGGTGGATGTCCCGGCGTGAGCGCGAGCCTATCCGTGGCAGGGCAGAGACGGATCGCTGCCTGTCAGTGAAGGGCATGCGTGATGGGCAGCGAACAGTTGGACCGGTTCTTGCTGTTGTATGGGGCACGCAGACACTTCCGGCGTCGCTGCGACGCTGGGCATACCGCAGGATTCAAGATGACAAACTACCGTGTACCCGCCGTTCTCTCTCTGGCCCTTGCTCTCGCCGCGTGCGGGGAAACCGAGGAACCGCCTGCAAATACGCCGAGCGCGGGGACGGTTCGTTCCGAACTGACGCGCGACCTCTCGCCCGCTGTTCCGGCCGCCGACCTGGAGACGCTGGTCAGTGGCAACCACGCGCTCGCGGTGGACCTGTATCAGGAACTTGATACCGACGACTCAAATCTCCTGATGTCGCCGCTCAGCATCCGCATGGCGTTCGGTCTGTTGCAGGCCGGTGCCCGCGGAGAGACCGCGACCGAGATCGCGACCGTGCTCCACTATGGCCTCGAGGGCGACGCGCTGCACGCCGCCTTCAACGCACTCGACCTGGCCCTCGCCAGTCGCAACGACGCGGGGGACGCGGACAACGACCCGGTCGCGCTGCGTACCGCGAACGCGTTCTGGGGGCAGACGGGCTACGATTGGAACCCCGACTACCTGGACACCATCGCGCTCAACTACGGCGCTGGCGTCGAGACGCTCGACTACAACACCGACCCGGACGGCGCGCGCGAGACCATCAACACCTGGGTGGAGGACGCGACGGAAGATCGCATCGTCGATCTGCTGCCCGACGGAAGCATCGACAGCAGCACGGTCGCGGTGCTCACCAACGCGCTCTACCTGAAGGCGCCGTGGGCCAGCCCGTTCCTGCCGCAGTTGACCGCCGCCGGTGACTTCAACGCGCCGACCGGCACGGTCACCGCCGAGTTCATGAACCAGATGGAGGCCTTCGGCTACGTCGACGGAGACGGCTACGAGGCGCTCGAGATGACCTACCGTCAAGACGAGCTCTCCATGGTCTTCGTGCTGCCCGACGAGGGCACGTTCGACGCCTTCGAGGACGCGCTCACGTACGACAGCTTCTCCAATATCGCGGACGCGCTGGAGACCAAGCTCGGCAACGTCGCAATCCCCAAGTTTGAGTTTGAGACCAACTTTGCGCTCGGCCAAGCCCTCCAGGCGCTCGGCATGGACACCGCCTTCATCTCCGCCGACCTCTCCGGCATGATCGACAACGGCAGCCTGTTCATCGACGAGGTCTATCACAAGACGTTCATCGCCGTGGACGAGCGAGGCACCGAGGCCGCCGCCGCAACCGCCATCGTCGTTGGCGAGACCTCCGTTCCGACGCCCGAGTTCGACTTCCGCGCCGACCGGCCCTTCATGTTCTTCATCCAGGACCGAGCGACCGGCACGGTACTGTTCTTGGGCCGCGTGATGGACCCGAGCTGAGGCGCCCCGAGAGCGCCAACCCATTGGGGAATTCCCCCTTCCTGAGCGGAGTCGAAGGACCGGCGGAGCCGAAACTCTCCCTTCCTGAGCGGAGTCGAAGGACCGGCGGAGCCGCGTACCAAGCCATTGGGGCCATGCACCCAACTCCCCCTTCCTGAGCGCAGTCGAAGGACCGGCGCAGCCGAAACTCCCCCTGCCTGACGAATCAGCCCTCGAGCTTCTCGACCACCAAGTCGACAAAGTCGTCGGCGTTAAAGTCGCGGTAGCTGTAGGCGTCTTCGAACCACTCCACGAGCGGATCGGAGGCGCCGCTGCGCGCCAGCTTGAGCACCTCGGGGTGCTTGGTGCACAGCGCGCCGAGCCTGCCGAGCACCGCATCGGAGGCGGGGTGCGACGTGGTGTACGTTGCGCGCAGCCACGCGAACACAAAGTGGACCAGCGCGGGGTCCGCGTCCTTGACCAGGTGGAACGTGTCGGACGTGCTGAGCGTCCCGTCGTCGATGGCGGCGATCAGGTGGCGTGCCGCCCGTTTCTCAAGCTCGAATTCCATGCCTGTTCGTTCCGTGCGGGGTGGGGCGCAAGCGCTCGTGCAGCGTCGCACACAGGGGGAGTGCCGACAACCGGAGCGCATCTTACTGCCCCCTTGACGCTGTTTGTTAATCGTATATCGTCGATTGACGTTATGGTGCCGATCAAACGAGGCCTCGTGGACACGACGAACACCCAAACATGCTGCCCGCCGGCCGAGCCGCACCCGCCGGTGCCCACCGACCCGGCAGAGGCGGATGCTCGCCTCGCGGGGCTCGCCAAGGCGCTCGCGCATCCCGCGCGTGTGTCCATCCTCCGCATGCTGGTGCGCACAGAGGGCTGCATTGTTGGCGACATCGTGGACGAGCTTCCTCTGGCCCAGTCGACGATCTCGCAGCACCTCAAGCAGCTCAAGGCCGCGGGGCTCATTCGAGGGGAGGTCGATGGGCCGCGGGTTTGTTACTGCATCGAGCCCGGCACGGTCGCACTGTTCAAGGTGCTGGTGGAGGCGCTGGTCGCAGCTCCGGTCGCAGCTCCGGTCGAAGCTCCGGTCGAAGGATCGTGACGCAGGGAGTTTCTTTCACGTTAGCGCGGCCCGCGCTCAACGATGCCCGGACCCGATGACATGACGCAGAACTTGTACCGAGCGCACGGCGAGGCGAGCCCCGGCGGCAACGCGCACATCAACGCGTTGGCGGCCACGATCCCGTTTGATGGAAGTTCATCGATGGGCGCGGCCGTGCCAGGGCCGGCGCACCTCCTCGCGTCCGCGCTCGCCGCGTGCGTTCTCAAGAACGTCGAACGGTTCAGCCACATCTTGCCCTTCGCGTACACGGGCGCGACGGTCGACGTCACGCTCGAACGGCAAGACAACCCGCCGCGCATTACGCGGGCCAGCTATGTCCTGGATATCAGCACGGACGAGCCTGCCGCGCGGTGCCGGCTGTTGCACAGGAACATCGCGAAGTTTGGGACCATCTCCAACACGCTCGCGCTGGCATGCGAGGTGTTGGGCTCGGTACGCGCACACCGCGAAGACGGCGGCGTGGAGCCGATAGACGACGCGCCACGCAACGCTCCGTGACCCCGTTGTTTGCCCCTCCGTATTCGTAACCACAGGTGGCTGCGTCCACCTCCTCCGCCGCTTGGAGCGCCATGCCTGGCTTTCACTTCGACTCTGTTTTGTTCTTGTGTGTCGCCAACTCGGCGCGCTCCCAGATGGCTGAGGGGCTCGCGCGTGCGCTGTTTGGCGACGCGGTGCGCGTGCAGTCGGCCGGCTCCGAGCCCTTGAGTGTCAACCCGTTCGCCGTTCGGGCGATGGCCGAGTGCGACATCGATCTCGGGGCGCAGACGTCCAAATCTGTGCAGTCGATCGCGCCGGACAGCGTGGACCTGGTCATCACGCTTTGCGCCGAGGAGGTGTGCCCGGTGTTTCTCTCGAGCGCGCCGCGGATGCACTGGCCGCTGCAGGATCCGGATCGCAAACACGAGGAGCTGACCGACGAGGAGCGCTTGCAGCACTTTCGGGTCGCGCGGGACCAGCTTCGCGGACGGCTCGAGGTGCTCGCGGCGCTGCGCGATGTGCCCGAGGGCCCGGACCCGCGGGAGTTTCATGCCAGCATCCGCGTCCCGGACCTTGCCGCGGCCGCACGGTTCTACACGTGGCTGCTCGGTGTGGCGCCAAAGCAATGGACCCACCGGTATGTGACCTTCGTGAGCGAGGCGCTGCGCACCAACTTCGTGCTGCTCGTCGACGACGGAAAGCCGCTGCATCAAGACACGCTCTACCACCTGGGCGGGCGGCGGTCATCGCCTCGCAGCATCGCGCAGAAGCCGCGGGCTGGCCGATTCACAAGCCCGCACGCACCACTTGGCACGGCACCCCACTGCACGAGCTCTGGCTCAAGGACCCCGGTGGCAATCTCATCGAGATCTATGCTCGGCCGACCGACGCCGAGTTGCAGGAGATGCCGTCGGATAAGGAGCCGTTCTTCCTCGTGATCTAGCTCGATGTACCACCCGCGATTGCAGCGCTGGCTTACGTCTTGGCACGTGTCCGATCCCCCGGTATCGCTGCCGGCCTGCCAGTGAAGGGCGCCCGCGATGGGCTTGTGGGCTTAGCTAGGCCCAGTAGCGCTCGGCACATGATTGCCACTCTATAGTGCGGAGCGTCGCGAGCATGGTGGTTTCGGCGTGAGCTGGATGCCGTCCTGCCTCCGCGTCCGCGGCGTTCGCCGAGGATGCAAACGCAGTCTCGGGGGAGCTCGGTTAGGTCTGGCGTTGCACGATCGATGCGGAAGCGACGTGGTGCGCTGCGCCAAAAACCAACGAAGCCTCTGAGTTTCCTAGGAGACTCAGAGGCTTACGGAGGTCGGGCTGACAGGATTTGAACCTGCGACCACCTGCACCCCATGCAGGTGCGCTACCAGACTGCGCTACAGCCCGAATTGCCATTGCTGGCGGGGACCGGGGTTCTAACGAATCCAGCCCCCCCGTGTCAACCGATTGCGAGGGTATTCTGGCAAAAGTTTCGGGGGAGGGCGGAAAGATCCGATCCGTTTTCGGGGCTGGGCCGTACCGGAGGTGTTCAAGCGGTGTTTCGCCGCGTTTCTACTCAACCACGGAGCCTCCGATGGTTCGCAAGTCTATCGCCGCCCTCTTTGCTGCGGCACTCCTTCCCGCCAGCGCCTTCGCTGCCGATCACGTCGACTCCCCCGCCGCCACCGGCGACCCGTCCGCCGACATCGCCGATCTCTACGCATGGACGTCCGACGACGCCTCCATGATCAACCTCGTGATGACGGTCACCCCGTTCGCCACCGAGGAGTCGCTCTTCTCTGACGCCGTCACCTACGCGTTCCACGTGAACAGCAGCGCCGCGTACGGAGAAGCGCAGACCGAGACGCTCATCACGTGCCAATTCTACGACGTCGACGCCATCGAGTGCTGGGCTGGCGACGCCTACGTCACGGGCGACCCGTCCAGTGAAACGGGCATCGGCGACGGCGAGCTCCGCGTGTTCGCGGGCCTTCGCAACGACCCCTTCTTCTTCGAGCTGGCCGGCTTCAACGCCACCGTCGACATCGTGAAGTCCGTCGCGGGCGACTTGGTGTTCACCGACGGCTGCCCCGCGGTCGACGAAGCCACCTCCGCGGTGCTCGTCGGACAGCTGCAGTCCGGCCCCGAGGGCGTCCCCGCCACGGATACGCTCGCCGGCGCCAACGTGCTCGCGCTCGTCGTGCAGATCGATGCCGACCTCGTGAATGCCGGCGGACCGCTGCTCGGCGTCTGGGCCAGCACCCACCGCGGCGAATGAACAACCTCACACCTACCCGGAGCAACACCATGCGACGCACACTCATTTGTTTCTCTCTCGCCGCGGCCGCCTTCGTAGGCTGCTCGGACGACGACACCCCCGCCGACACCGGCATGACCGACACCGGAACCGCCGACACGGGCATGACCGATACCGGTATGACCGACACGTCGATGGAAGACGCGTCGATGGAAGACACCGCCATGACGGATACGGGCATGACCGATACGTCGATGGAGGACGCCACCGCCGACACCACGCCTGACGCGACCGGCCCTGAGGCGCGCGGCGCCGACAACCCGCCCACGCTCGGGACGCAGATCGACCGCATCGGCCGCCCCGCGATCACCTCCGCGCTCGTCGGAACCTTCCTGCCCAGCGAAGACGCCGACCCGCTGAAGGACGCCTACAACGCGGCCGCGGACCAAGGCGACTGGACCGTGTACGCCTCGGACATCGCGTTCAGCCTCGGCGTGCTCGACGCGCTCGACACCAACTGCGGCAACCAACTGCTGGCTGGCTCTGGCGCCGACGGCCCGTACGATGCCCTCGCGGCCGTGCTCGTCGACGACCAGCTGTATGTGCACTCCGAGCGCACCACCTGCGGCGTATACTTGGGGCTCGAGGCTGAGCTCGTGGGCGCGGTCGAAGACGGCGTCGGCGGTTGCGGCGGGCGTATGCTCGACGACGACGTCATCGACCGGAGCTACTCGGTCCTCGCGGCCGGCATCCTGACCGGTATCGACGACACGATCACCGCGAACGACGTGCCGAACATGGATACGTTCCCGTTCGTCGCCGCTCCGGCGGGTGAGTAGCATGTCGCCGTTGTCGAAACCGATGACGCTGGCGCCGCTGCGCGCCACCCTGCCGTCGGTCGCTGCGCTCTGCGTGGCGGCCGCCGGAGGGTGCGCGGGCGATTTGCCGAGCTGCGGCTCCAACGTCGCGTCCTCGGCGTGCGTCGAAGCCGCGGAGACTCCGGGCGCGGTTGAGCCCGGCGCGGAGAACGCCACGCTGCGCATGCCCGTGTACGAGCCGCGGACCACCTCGGCCACCACCGCTGTGCGGAACTTGAATGCCCAAGTAGATGCCACGCGCGAGCGCCACGTGCGCCTCAACTCTGTGTCCTCCGCCCGAAGCCTCATCGCGGCCCTCGAGATGCGCGTGCAACTGCTCGGACGCGTGTCCGATCTGGACGAGGTGCTCAGCGTTGCCGAGTCGATCGCGCGCGACCGCGACACCGCCGACGCGCACCGCGTGTTGAGCGATGCATACGCAGCGCTGCACCGATTCGACGAAGCGGCCGCGTCGTTGGACACGGCCGCCGAACTCGGCGCGGATGTGCACACGCAACGCGAGGCGCTGGCGGTCGCTGCTGGCACCGATGTGAACGCCGCCGCAGATGCGCGCGTTGCCGCGGCCTTGCAGTACGGCACTTTTGAGAATCACACCGCCGCTGGCGCAGCACTGTCGGCCGCGGGTCGATACGCCGAGGCCGACGACGCCTTTATCGCGGCGCTGGAATCGTACCGGGACGTGTCGCCGTTCGCAGCCGCGTGGGTGCAGTTTCAACGCGGCGTGTTGTGGGGCGAGGCGGTCGGAAACGACGCGTTCGCTGAGACGCTGTACCGCGACGCCGTCCGCTTGATGCCCGATTACACGGTCGCAAACGTGCACTTGGCGGAGTTGGAACTGGGCCAAGGCCTGGACGACGACTCGATCGCGCGGCTCTCGTCGGCGAGCGCTGCCGATGACCCGGAGCCGTGGTCGCGACTCGCCGAGGCGCTGGCGCCGTCGGACCCCACGGGCGCTGCCGCTGCTGCCGCCGAGGCGCTCGCGCGGTATGAGGCGCTGCTCGCGGCGCACGAGCTCGCGTTTGCCGACCACGCCGCGGAGTTCTTCTTGGGCGCTGGCGACGACGTCGAACGGGCGCACGCGCTGGCGATGGCGAACCTGGCGAACCGACAGACCGACCGCTCGTACGAGCTCGCAGTGACCACCGCGCTCGCCACCGACCGCATGCCGCTGGCGTGCGCGTTGTTGGCCGACGCTGGCGAAGCGCGCCTGCGCGTGGGCTTGGTGGAGCTGCGCGACTCGGTCGCGTGCCCCGACGCGCCGTGAACATTCGTGTGCGCGTGCGCGACCAGCCGTTGACGCGTCTGCAGCCCACGCGTAGCCATGTCCGCATGTCTCAGAACGCATGGGTTCCCGCGGACGATCAGCCTACGATCGTGGCGCTCCAAGGCGGCAGCCGCGCTGCTTTGGCGGAACTGTACGAGCGGCACCACGGCTACCTGCTGGCGATCGGCCTCAAGATGCTCCGCTCTCCAGCCGAGGCCGAGGACGTTTTGCACAACGTGTTCGTGGAGGTGTGGCAGCGCGCGGGTGACTACCGGCCGGATAAGGGCTCGGTTCGGACGTGGTTGGCTGTGCGCATGCGCTCGCGCTGCCTCGATTGCTGTCGTTCGGTGGCCTACTCACGTTCGGATTCGCTCGAGCCTGGTTTCGAGCCGCCGACGCATTTTTCTTCGACCAAGATGCCGGCGTTGGTCGACGCACAGCGCGCCGCCGTGGCGGTCAGCGAGCTGCCGGACGAGCAACGTATGGTCATGGAACTCGGCTACTTCAGAGGGTTCTCGTCGACCGAGATTGCCGACGAACTCGATATCCCGACGGGCACCGTGAAGTCGCGGGTGCGCGCGGCCATCGGTAAGTTGCGGTCGCGCATGGAGGATTCCCGATGACTGCCGCATGGACCGACGACCAACTCGTGGAGTTCGCGCTCGGCACGCTGCCGGACGACGAGAGCGCATCGCTGGAGCAGGCGCTGGCCGGTGATGCTGCGCTGCGTGGGCAACTCGCCGAGGTGCAGGACATGCTCGCTTCGTTCGCGGATGCGCACGTGGGGAGCGCGCCGGTGCGCCAGAGCGGCCTGAGCCGTCTGATGGAAGCGACGCAGCAGATCAGCCGCTTTACGCCCATGATTCCGCTCGTATGCGAGCTGCTCGGTGTCTCGAAGGAAGACGCGCTGGGGTGGCTCGACGGGCTCGATGAGCCGAGCAAGTGGCAGCCCGGCGTGTTGCCGGACACGCACATGCAGACCGTGCCGACCGACGACCCCGACCTGAGTGTGGTGTGGCTGCGCATGCCGCCCGGCATGGCGTTTCCGGAGCATGAGCACCTGGGCGATGAGACGGTGCTCGTGGTTCAGGGCCGTTACATCGACGACGCGGGCACGCTGCATCCGCCGGGGTCTGTGCTGCGCGAAGAGCCGGACACGCACCACGCGTTCCACATCGACGCCAGCGGGCCGCCGTTCATCTGCTTGGCGCTGGTTCGTAAGGGGCTGCGCATCGGTGGAGAAGAGCTCACGCGCGAAGCGTTGTACGGCGCGGCCGGCGGTTGAGGGTGGGGCGTTCCGGGCGATAAGATCGTCTGCAATGCGCCAAGAGGAACTTTTCTAGACCGAAACGCGTGAGGGCGCGTTTGGGACCAGGGCACCCGCAACACACGGAGTTTCCCATGTCCTCGCGCCACCTGTTCACCGGCCTCGCTGGCCTTCTTCTCTGCATCGCTGCAGTCTCTCTCGCCAACGGCAGCGGCTCATCGAACGTGGGCCAGCCCGACCCGACGTCGCTGGTCACCAACACGTTGCGGGCCGAGCCGGTCACCCCGATCGTCACGGCGGTCGCGGACGGCGTCGTCTCGGTCCAGGTCATCTCGGACCAGTCGATTCGCACCGTTGACCACACGGATGGCGTCGCGGTGTTCGAGGTTCACGCGTCGGAAGACGCGACGGGCGCCCGCACCCCGGTCGCGATGGCGCTCGTCATCGACACCAGCGGTTCCATGGCGGGAGAGAAGATTGAGCAGGCCCGCGCGGCCGCCATTCACCTGGTCGAGGCGCTTGAGTCGGGCGATATCGTGTCCGTTATCTCGTACGGTCGTCGCGCTGACCTGGTCGTTGAAAGCCAGGAGTTGGGCCGAAACCGCCGAGATGTTACCCGCGCCATCAACAGCCTCACCCCCAGCGGCAACACGTGCATGAGCTGCGGCATGACCATGGGCTACCAGCAGCTGGCGGAGGCGCCGGATGGCTTCGCGCGCCGCGTCGTGGTGCTGTCGGATGGCCGCGCGAACCAGGGCGATAGCACTTCGCACGGCCTGTCGCGGCTCTCTGGCGCGTCGAGCGAAGTCGGCATCGTCACCTCGACCGTGGGCCTCGGCGAAGACTACGACGAGACGATCATGTCCGCGGTCGCTACCTCGGGTTCGGGCTCGTACTACTTCCTGCCCGACGCGACGCGCATGGCGAGCATCTTCGAGCGCGAGCTGGACGCGCTGTCGACCACGGTCGCGACCGACGTTGTGGTCCGCATCTCCGCGCCTCGGAACATGCGCCTCGACGCTACGCACATCCCGGGAGTCGAGCAGTCCGGAAACGAGATTGTGCTGTCGATTCGCCAACTCTCGGCCGGTGAAACGCGCCGCTTCATGGTTCCGGTGACGTACGCCGCGGATGCGTCCGGCGAGATCACTGCCAGCCTCGAGTACGAGTCGACCGCCGGTGCCGGCGGGAGCGCTTCGGCGTCGCTGATGGTCTCGCTCACCGACGACATCAACCAGGCCAAGGCGTCGCAGGACACCAGCGTGGTGGCCGAGTGGGAGATGAGCCACGCGCTGCAGGAGGCCGAGGTGGCGATGCGCCAGATGCGCGACGGCGACATGGCGGGCGCGTCGGCGAACTTGGACGGTCTCATCGACCGGCTTGAGGAGCAGAGCGCCGAGCTGGGCGACGCTGACCTGGAGGAAGAGGCGGAGAATATGCGCGCGCTCCGGTCGCGCATCGCGGCTCCTGGCTTCAGCGGTTCGGGGGCGGAGGGACGCGGTCTGTACCTGCAAAACTCGGCGCGCTCGGCGGAAGCCGCAGCCGGCGTCCCGCGGGCCGAAATGTACCACGACAGCACGGTCTACTAGGCGCCGTCTACGACGGTCACACGCGCCGGTCGCCCACGTGGCGGCCACCCGCTTCGTTGACCCGGAACCCGACTCTGGCGTGCCTCACAGTCCGCACGTCAGAGCCTCGCTAGCCCCTAGCGATACCGTCGCCCGCCACGCCTGCGGGCGGCTCCCGAAGACCACACACCGAGAGAGAGAACATGGAGTCCACAGCATTCACATCCCCCGTCGCGGTCGAGAGATTCTCGGGTAAGCCTTCGACGACAATGGAGATTTCGGCAGCACTCGATGTTGCTCGGGTGGTCGCTGCGACCCTCGTCGGAGGGCTCGCTGGCGCTTCGGTCGCCGACATGACGGGCGTCGCGATGCCGATCCCGGTGCTCGTGGGACTCTCCACCGGTGTGTTCGCGTCGAGCCGTTTTCGGCCCGATGGTTGGGCCAACCTGGTGTCCCGCGTGCTGCTGGTCGTCGGCTTGTCCGCCGTCGCTGGCGCGTTCTTCGTTCGCGGCGACGCGACGGTAGCCTGGGTGTGTGCGTTGCTGGCGTTTGGGCTCGCTGGTGGCGGGCCCACGGCGCGGGAGTCGCGTGGGTTTAGCGCGGTGTTGGTGCCGGTGCTGAGCGCGTCGTTTGCCGCGATCGGGCTCGCGACTGCACACGCGGTGCTGCTGTCGGAGGGCATCTACTGGGAGACCGGCGGTGTTGGCGTTCGAGCGTTCGCCGGCGGGCTCGCGGGCCTCGGCCTCATCGTCGGACAACGGCTGCCGGCCGCCGCTGGCGTGGGTGGAGCGCGTGTGTCGCGCTGGCGTGATGCGCGTCGCCGGACCTCTACGCCGGTGCAGAGCGTCTCGGCGGGCGCGAGTGATATCGGCCCGAAGGTCTCCGCGACCGTGGACCCCATCGCGGTGTCGATCGGCTCGCTGAAGTCGTCTGGTGACCGCGTGCTGTTGCTCTTGGACCAGCTCGCCAAAGAGCAGCCGAGCGGCCTGGTGTTGGTGGATGAGATTCGCGACGGCGTCCGCGCCACGCTCGAGGCAGCGTACGAGGGCGTGCACCGCTGGGGCATCGTGAACACCGAGGAAGACGCGGCGCGCATCGCGCGGCTTGAGGCCCAGATCGCCACCAATGAGGCGGAGATGGCGGTCGCGCAGGACGAGCGGCTCTGCGAAGTGATCTCGGCCACGCTGGTGCGACAGCGGGCGGCGTTGACAGAGATTCGCAGCGTGGACGGCCGGCGTCGTGCGTTCGCCTTCCGTCTGCAGCAGGCCGAGGCTGGGCTCGACGTGCTGCGCGTGAGCGTGGAGCGCGCCGTCACGGAGGGCGACGAGCTCAAGCACGCGGAGGTCGACCTGCTCATCGACACGCTGAACGACGCGCAGGCGTTCTTCCGCGAGCAGACGGACTAGGGACCGAGCGTGGGGTGGCGTTCCAGGGCGGGGCGCAAAAACGAAGAACGGCGCGTGGGACTCACGCGCCGTCTTTCGTTTTGTGCGGACTGCTAGGCCGAGCTTGCTCGTCGCCTTACGCAGGCCGGGGCCTAGCGGGCGTAGGGGAACGCCTCGGGCGGACGGGCGCGGTACTCGCTGTCGATGTGGTCCATGAGGTCGAGCATGAGCTGCTCGTACTGCGGGCCGCCCGGGATTCCGTCGGGGTACGCGACGTGGTCGGTGTAGAAGTTGCCTTGCTGGCAGTCGGCCTCGTTGTCCCACTCTTCGCTGAGGCAGCCGCCGTCTCCGCCGTCGATGTAGCCATCGCGGTCGTTGTCGATGCCGTCCAAGCAGTAGCTGACGCGGATGCCATTCTCAGCGCGGCCGCCGCTCTCGGCGCAGCCTTCGTCTTCGGCGTCGATGACACCGTCGTCGTCGTTGTCGACGCCGTCGTTGCACTGGGTGACCTCAACCTCGCCGCAGTAGCCGTCGGGGAAGACGGTGATGACCTTGGGCCACTCGCCCTGAGCCATGAAGCTCGAGAACGGGAGGGCGGTGATCTGCAGGTCCTCGGGGGCCATGCCGTAGCCGTGCATGATGTAGACGACGGGGTAGGTTCCGGTGGCTTGCACGCTGCCGGCGGGCCACTCGGTAGAGCCGTCGCCAGCCACGCAATCCGGGTCGTCCTCGTCGCTGCGTCCGTCTTTGTCGTTGTCGACGCCGTCGTTGCAGTAGTTCAGGTCCTCGCCGCCTTCGGACATGACGGCCGCGGAGGTGCAGTCCGGGTCATCGCCGTCCTTGAGTCCGTCGCGGTCGTTGTCACGGCCGTCGCTGCACTGCGTGATCTCGTGTCCGGGGGGGAACGCGATGGAGTAGCGGTAGCGTGCGCCGTTCGGGAGCGGGGCGAGGTACGTGCCGGTCGCGAGGGCGAAGGGCGCGCGGACCTGGGTGCGGTCACCGTCCGGGAAGCGGTTGGTGATGAAGCCGAGCATGGTGACGATGCGGTTGGCGATCTGCGAGACGGTACCGACGTGCTTTCCGTCGCCGAAGCAGACGTCTTCCTCGTTGGCGTCCACGTTGCCGTAGCGCACGTACACGTTCTCACCCACTTCGCCGTAGTCCACGTCGATGAAGTTGTAGAAGCGGTCGCCGAGGCCGTCGTCGAGGCCTTGGAATCGGTAGAACTCGTCGTAGACGCGGACGTTCATGCCGAGGCCCTGCATGGTGCCTGCGAGCTGGTTGGCGCCGACGGAGAAGTTGAACAGGTCGCGGACGCCGGCGTCGATGTACCAGTTGGTGTCGCGGAGCTCCTCGGGGGACATCTGCGCGAGCAGGTGACGGGGGCTGAGCTCGTTGAACACGCGCTGGAGGTTCGGGTTGTAGTCGAACACGCCGTTGCCTTCGCCGAAGTCGTACGGGCTTGCGAGGGTGTCCTCGACGCCGTCGATTCCGGTGTCCTCGTAGGGCTCGCCTTCTTCGTAGAGCCAGTTGTTCTCGGTACCGAACGGGTTGTTGACGAAGTCGTAGTCGTCGCCGGCCGGGTCGGGGTTGGCGATGGGGTCGTAGCCTTCTTCGTCCACGGACGCGATGCCGTCGGCACCGACGTCCTCGAAGGGCTCGTAGAAGTTACGGATGACCGGCTCGCCGGGATCGCGCATGCCGTTGCCGTTCACGTCGACGGCCATCGTGATGTCGACGGGGCGGAACTGCGCGCAGGGCTCGGTGTACAATCCCTCGTTGGTCTCGTCCGGCTCGTCGTCGAAGTTAACGTCGCAGGCGCGGTCGAAGGGGATGTCGGAGTTGCGGTCGCCGCGGCCGTCGCAGAACGCGATGACGGGGAGCGAGCCCGACGGGTTGTACTCGTCGTCGTAGTAGCCGGACGGGATGGTGAACGTGGCGTCCGGGTCCGGCGGGCAGGTGTTGCCTTGGAGGCAGCGCTGCGAGGCCGGGCGGAGGGTCTCTTCGAGCGGCAGGCCGCCGGCGCGGAACGGGCTGTCCGGGTTGTACGAGATGATGTTGCCCGCGGCCATCATCAGGTCGATGAAGATCTCGGAGTAGTCATCGCGGTTGAACGAGCCGCCGGTGCCTTCGCCCGTGGGGAAGTACCAGTTGTCGTAGGACATGCCGTGCTCGAGCTCTTGGTTCGGCGTGTACGGCACCGTGGGGCTGGCGTCGGGGTGGTGGTCGAAGCCGCCCATGCCGCCGTCGCGGATGTAGTGCGACAGGTAGACCCACTCGGCCGGGCCGCCCAGGGGCGCCACGATGTCGAAGCGGTCGGGGTGGCGTGCGCCGAGCATGCTGGAGCCGAGGCCGCCCATGGACACGCCGGCGACGGCGCGGAAGTTCCAGAGGCGCTCTTCGGGCGTACCGGCGTCGTCCTCGATGCCGATCTGGAAGGTGCCGACCAGCTCGGTGTGGAAGCGCGCGATGCCGTTGCCGACGTCTTCTTGGAAGTTCAGGACGATGGGCTCGAACGTCTCGCCGCCCGGGGCGCGGTAGTACACGCGGAGCATGGACGGGCCGGCTTCGGCGGGCATCGCGCCTGGGAAGAACGGCGTGTGCACCACGTAGCGGCGGGCGAAGCGCTGCACGCCCGCGGACGTGACCGTGAACGCCGGCGAGACCGCCGTGACGCCGTCCGGGACGATGTCCGCCGCGCAGCCGACTTCGACGTCGGTCGCCTCGGTGATCTCGTTGCCCTGGAAGTCGAACATCACGTTCGTCGTCGTCGTGTTCTCGGCCTCAAGCTCCGCGGAGATCGGCGTTCCGGGGGTGAGCGTCACCGTGGTGGCCTCGCCGATGCAGTTGATCGGCGCGGTCGGTGGGTTGCTCGTGTCGACGTCTTCCTCGGCGTCGACGCTCGTGTCGTCCTGCACGTCTTCGGGGTCCACGTCTTCCACGCCGCCGTCATCGCCGACGTCACTGGTGGTGTCGTCCGAGCCGTCCGTCTCGACGATATCAGCGCCCGTGTCGTCGCCCGCGTCGGCTGTGACATCGGAGGTGTCCACATCGGTGGGAGCGTCGTCGTCCCCGCATGCAGCGAGGGAGAGGGCGAGGGGAATAGCGGCGGCGGTGATGATTCGGCGCATGGATTCGCGTGTGGAGGACGAAGGGGGATTGGCGCGCATCCTAGCTAGGTTGGTGAGGGGAGCAAGGGACTTGGCACTCGGTGACTTGAGCGGCCCCCCACGTCGCGCGTCGCTGTCGCGCTACCGCGTTGCCGGAGTGGGCGCGTCGGAGTAAAGCGAGCGGCCATGAAGAACTTCACACAATTTGCTCTCGCAGCCTCTTTCGCTCTCTCCACCGCCGCGCTCGCGGGTTGTGCCGACGACCTCGGCGGAGATTTCGCGGGGCCCGTCGTCTCGCAGACGATCCCGGCGCCGATCTCCGACTCCACGCCGTTCACCTTTGAGCGACAGTTGGGCATCGACTGGTCCACCGAGATCTCGCAGATCCGCTTTGACAGCCCCGCGCTCGGCGCCACGCTGGACGGCATCGAGCGCATCGAGGTGCGGCTCGTCGGGCAGGGCGCATCGCGGACGCTTGTCGACGTGTTCGCGGCCAGCATCTCGAGCGGCTCCACCTCGGTGACCACCAACGTGGCGCAGGCGTTCTACGGCAGCTCGCTCGACGCGTTCGGCGCCGGCGAAGACCTGGACGGCGACTTCCGAACGAACGACTCGGACAACTGCCCGCAGATCATCAACGCCAGCCAAGACGACGCGGACGGCGACGGCATCGGCGCGGCCTGCGACGTGGACGACGAAGACGCGACCGTGGGCGCCAACCACCCCGACGCCGGCATGCCCGAAGTGCAGCTGCGGTTCCGCGTGTTCGCCGACCCCGCGGTCATCCCCGAAGGCGGCGTATTGCTCGAGACCACCATCGGCGGCTCCGGCCTCATCGACGTCCGCCTGTAGGCGCCTCGGCCCGTCTTACAGCGCTCGGGAATGCGCTTGCTCCAGACGGGGCATTGCGTCATGCTCCGAACATGAAGATGCGCCTCATGTTGCCCCTGGTTGCGTTCCTTTCGCTCGCCGCTTTCACGGGCTGCCTGGGCGATCTGATCGTCGACGACATCTCGACGGAGCTGACGATCACAACGCCGGGTCCTCCGGGCGTACCGTTAGAAATCCGTAAGCGCTTTCGCTTCAGCCATGACCCCTCCGAGGCGCGGGGCGTGTACTTTAGCGACGGGCGGCTGCAGATCCTCTCGCCGGTCGACGGCGACTTGTCGTTCATCGGGCGCTTGGAGATTTACGCCGTGCACCCCATCGACGGCCCCGTGCTGGTCGCGGTGGGCGAAGGGTACGGCCCCGACGACCGCATCTCGCCGCTGGAGATTGTCTACGAGGACGACCTGCGCAGCTTCGCGAGCGACGACTCCCGCATCGTCTTTTCGTTCCTGATCGAGACGTCCGGCTGGTCGCGCCCGTTCCCCGAAGGTGGCTTCACCATCTTGGCGCACGCGTCGATCGAGATCGACATCTAGGCCGTTCGACGCCGCTAATCGTCCAGCAGCGAGCCCTGGACGGGGCGGCCGGGTGACGCGGACGGCGGCGCCTCGACGACGGCGGGAATCTGCAGCACTTCCATCGGGCGGCCCTTCACCGGTACGCACCGCGTGACGCGGTTGAGCCGGAAGCTGCGCTCGTCCGAGCGCGAGTGGCAGTACGCCCGCAGGTAGGTCTCCGCTTCGAGCGCCCGCGGCGTAATCCGGCGGGTGTTCATCTCGCCTCGCGCGCGAGAGAAGTAGTCGATTTTGACATCGAACTCTTCGTCGATGGCCCGCTGCAGTAGGTCGACCGTGCTCGCTTTGGGGTCGTACAAGATCTGGTCGCCGTCGCGTCGTGCGATCGCCTCTTTGTCGGCGGAGAGCACCGGGGAGCCGCCGACGAGCCAGTCGGCGATGGCGTAGGCCTCGACCTCAAGCTCCATAACCTCGCGCGACGTGAGGTCTTTGGTGGCGCGTTCCACGAGGCCCTCGATGGCCCGGCCGAACAGCCGCGATTGGCCAAAGGCGTCGGCCTTTTGGATGACCATCGCGCCGACGATGAGGGCGCACAGCTCCTCGGGCTTGTCGACGCGCACAACGGGCCGCGATTGCAGGAAATGTGCGGGTTTGGCGCCGTCCGCGCGCGGGGTCCGCTCGGCAAGTCGGTCGTCCAGAGGGCGGCGGTGGGGCTTCTTCGGGGAGTCGAAAGGCATCGCTGGCGTTACGGTGTTGAGGCTTCGGGCGCGACGTCGGGGGCATCGTCGGCGGCCGCGGAGGGGACGGTGAACTCAAGGCGAATCGCGGTTCCTGCCGCGCCGACGACAGCATCTGTCGCCACGCGCAGCACTTCCGCGCCTTCGGGTAGGTATACACACAACGCGCCGTCGTCCGAGGCGATTCCGCCTTCGCAGCCCACACCGCGGGTGATGCGGAGGCCATCGCCCGAGGGCGCGATGTGGTCGACGACCTGGATGGGGAACGCGAGCGTGGGGCCGTTCGCGTAGGCGAGCGCGAGTCGGCTCGGTTGCGCGGGCCAGCGGTCGGTGGCGGCAGACTCGTCGTTCGATGGGGCGTCCATCTCCGCGACGTGCAGCGGCTCGGTCATCGTGAGCGCCGCTTCGCTGAGCACGACCGGCCCATAGGCGGCGCGGCCCAGCGCGTTGCCCACGCGGCCGCTCCGGGTCACGGCCTCGACGCGGTAGCGGAGGTCGGTGTCGACGGCGATGTGCTCGGCGGCGTCGAACGTGTCCCACTCCGTGCCGGGGCGGGCGCGGTTGACGGGGCCGGCGATGCGGAACGCCTTGCCCGCCAGCGGGACGTTGTACACCACCGCGATGTCCGGCCCGAACGCAGCGGCGCGCGCGGCCAGCATCTCGATACGCTCGCGGATCTCGTCTCCGGTGGGGAGCTCGGTGGCGTCTTCGAGGATGCCCAGGCCAGCGTTGACCACGAGCAACCGGACGCGTGAAGGGCTGGTGGATGCCTCGGCGCGGTCCTCGAGTCGGACCAGCGCGTGCTCGATGGCGCCGACGGGGGGGAGCGTCTCGGACGTGCAAGCGGTGAGCGCGCAGCCGGCGAAGAGCAGGGCGCTAACATGGCGTGCGGGCGTACGCTGGGCGCGCAAAACACGACGTGATCCGCTCGGCGCACCGCCTGCGAGGTTGTCACGGTTGCTCAGCGTCGGTAACGTGGCGCCCGCGCTCTTTCCTAAAGGCCAGACAGCCAATGAAATTTGTCCTGAGAACGTGGATGGCCTGTGTCGCCGTAGCGCTTACCCATGGGTACGCGCCGGCGGCAGACGCGGCGACCATGTACTACCTTGATGTGCCCGCGCTCGTCGAGGCCAGCGACGCTGTCGTCATTGGTGAGATTGTCGATTCTCGCGTATTTGTCGGGAACTACGATCGCATCACCACCGAGTGGACGGTCGACGTGTCGTCTACGCTGGTGGGCAGCCCCCAATCCACCGTGCGTTTTCGCCAGTGGACCGGTGAGCTGGATGGCATGGTGCAACATGTCCCTGGTGATGCGCGCATCACGCTCGGCGAAACGTATGTGCTGTTCTTGCGCGGTGACGCGCCGGACGGCCTGTTTCTGACCGCGTTGGCGCAGTCTTCGTACCAGGTGCACGTGCACGCGGCCTTGTCGGCGTGGGAGGGGCTCGATGACGTCCCGGCCCTGGTGCGCAACGTGTTGACCCCGGCCGAGGGAGACCTCCGGCCGAGCATTCGGGTAGACAGCATCCCGATGGATGCGCCGGTCACGCGCGACTTTACCGACCTCGGATTTTACGACTCGACCGACGCCACGGTGACGGAACAGCCGGTTCAAGTGCAGCTGCTAGGCGGACTTGTGCGGGCGGTTGAGCGCGCCGTGGAGGGCGAGTGATGCGCAATGAAATCAGGCATGTAGTTGGTGTTGTTGCATGTGCTGCTTTGGTTTTGTTCGCCGCCGCCCCAGCGCAGGCGTGGGCGCCGCTCAACAGCTGCCGGCCCACATGGGCGTCGCTTCCGAGCCCGTACCATGTGAACGACGCGGGCTACTCGCGAATTCCGCTTGGCGAGGTGCGCGCGATTTTCGCGGCGGCCATGAACGAGTGGAAGCGGCCGTGCTGCTCCGATTGGTCGGCCGCCGACCAGGGGCTGACGAGCAGCGCGGGAGAGTCCCGAACCTTTGAGAACATCTTCTCGTTCCGCGAGTCGAGCTGGCCCAACGAGCTGGGTGACCCGAACGCGACCCTGGCGGTCACGCTGACCACGTGGGGAGTTTCGCGCGAGGGTGATTGCGACTCGCTGACCGCGGACATGGTGTTCAACGCCGCGAACCACACGTACGCGACGTCTCACTCAAGCACCAACATCGACCTGCTGTCGGTGACGACGCACGAGGCCGGCCACTGGCTCGGGCTCTCGCACTCCACGGTTGACGCCGCCACCATGTGGCCGTCGTACACCGGAGAGGACGCGCGCTACCTGCACGCGGACGACGAGGCCGGTGTGTGTGCGCTGTATCCCGGAAACTGCACCTGTTCGACCACCGCCGACTGTGACCCGGGCGAGGTCTGCGACTTTGGCCAATGCGAGATTCCGCCTTGTGGCTCCGACGCCGATTGCGCGGTGGGCTTGGTCTGCTCGGCAACCTCGGGCGACTGCGTGGTCCCGCCGTGCGGCTCCGACGCCGACTGCCTGGGCTTCGAGACGTGCGTCGGTGGCGTGTGCGAGGTCGAGTCGGACTGCCCGACGTGCGCGCCGTGCAACACGGTCGACGACTGCGGCACGGCGGGCTGGATTTGCGCTGGTACCGGCGGTGGCGCGGGCGTGTGCACACGAACGTGTAGCGACAGCGGCGACTGCCCCGGCAACTCCGATTGTTACGACGTGGGCGAGATCTTGGTTTGCCTGAACGACGACGCCGACACCCGCGGCGCCTGCCCGGCCGACTACGTCTGCGTGGACGACAGCGCCCCGGACCCGTGCGAGACCGTCACCTGCCCGACCGGGCAAGTGTGTGACGACGGCACGTGCTTCACGGTCGGCGGCGCGGACGGATGCGTTGTGTGTGACGCCTGCGAGGTCACCGCCGATTGCGGTGGCGGCGACGCGGACTGCTACTCGTTTGACGGTGTCTCGAGCGTGTGCGCGCTGACTTGCGCGAGCACCGCCGACTGCCCGGCCAACACGGCGTGCCTGAGCTTCCAGAGCGGAACCGACACATTCGACCTGTGCTTGAACGCTGACTTCCAGACGCGCGGCGCCTGTCCGGCCGACTTTGAGTGTCGCGCCGACTTGTGCGCGGGCGTGGTCTGCGCCGGCGGCGCGACGTGCAACGCGGAGACCGGCGTGTGCGAAGGCAGCGCCGATGCAGGCACACCAGACACGAGCGCCGATGCCGGGCAGACCCCGGACGCCGCCCAGGTCGACGCCGCCGAGGCGGAGTGCGCCGTTTGCTCGGCATGCAACACCGACGCGGAGTGTGGCGACGGGAGCTACTGCCAAGCGCTCGGTGCGGCCGGTCGTGTGTGCACATTTGCTTGCCAGACCGACGCCGAGTGCCCCGGAAACACGGCGTGCTTCGATGTGGCGGTCGACGGAGAGAGTCTTTCGCTTTGCGTGAACGCTGACGCCGCTTCAGGCGGCATCTGCAACGCCACGTTCCAGTGCATCGGTGGCGGCGGCTCGGGCACCGGCACGGGCGGCGGCACCGGCGAGGACGTTGGCGTCACGCCGTTCTTCGGCGCCCCGCAGGAAGGTTGCGGTGGCTGCGCGAGCGGTCAAACCGACACCCCGGCCGCGCCGCTTGCATTGCTGTTTGGTTTCGCTTCCCTTCTTTGCTTGCGACGTCGCCACTAGGCCCGTTCGCCCAACTTACTATTTCGGAGATCCGATGAAGAATCGCTTCGCATCGCTGCTTGCTCTCTCTCTCGCCGTGCCGGCCGCTGGTCACGCACAATCTGCCGCTGAACGCGCGGAAATCCGCCTCGGCGCGCCCATCTCCGGCGTGCTCAGTGCGGACGATACGGTCGGCGAGCGTGGCGGATACGCCGACACGTACACCTTCACTGGCACCGCCGGCACCACGATGGTCATCGCGATGTCGAGCGACGTGTTCGACTGCTACCTCACGCTGAAGGACGCCAGCGGGAACACCATCGGCACGGACGACGATTCCGGCGACGGCACCAACTCCATTCTGACCGCGTCGCTCCCCACCGACGGCACCTACACCGTCGTCGCCAGCTCGTACGGCACCGGCGCGACCGGCGCCTACGACGTGACCGTGGAGGAGTTCCACCCGCAGCCGCTGAGCACGCAGCGCGTGGCCATCGGCGATGTCATCACGGGCCGCTTGGACAGCAGCGACGCCATGCTCCCCAGCTACGGCTTCGCCGACGGTTACGATATCGAGCTCGCGGCCGGCGACTCGCTGACCGTGCAGGTGTCCAACTCGGACATCGGCGCGATCTCGTACATTGTCGCGCCCACCGGAGAGCCGGCGGTGGACCCCTACTACGGCGCCCAACTGACGAGCCCGTTCATCGCCGAGCTGCCGGGCACGTACCGCGTCATCGTGACGGCGTACGCCGGATTCGCTGAGACGGACTACACGGTGTCGTTCGGTGCGGAAGCGCCCCTCGCGCTCTCCGACGCGCCCGCGCTCGAGATTGGCCGACAGCAGCAAGGAACGTTGGCCGCGACGGACGATGGCGCCGAGGGCCAGCGCTACGCGATCGAACTCTCCGCCGGCGACCAGCTCGCCGTGACGATGCGCTCCGAGGCGTTCGACACGTACCTCACGCTCCTCGACGGTGCGGGCAACGAGTTGAGCTCGGACGATGACTCGGCCGGCAACTTGGACAGCATGCTCACGTACATGATCCCGTCGTCGGGCACGTACTTCGTCAGCGCGACCTCTTACAACGGCTCGGGTGGTCAATTCACCATCCTCGCGGAAGTGGAAGAGCCCGTGGCCGTCACGCCGGTAGCGGTGGAGATGGGCGCGCAGTTGACTGGAACGCTCACCCGCGGCGACGCCCGCTCCGCCTCGTACGGCGGATACGTCGACGTGTACACGTTTGACGCGGTCGCCGGACAGCCGGTCTCCGCACGGCTCAACTCGTTCGACGCCGCGCTGCGCCTCATCGGCCCGACGGGCGAAGACGTGAACAGCAGCGGAAACGGTGGCAACAACATCGCCGTGCAGTCGCTGCCGATGACCGGCCGCTACATGCTCACCGTCACGTCCTACAGCGCGACGGAGGTGTCCTACGACCTCACGCTTAACGACGCGGCGTCCGCGATCAGCTTCGACGACGCGCCGAGCCTGTCGATGGACACTCCGACGCAGGGCGTTCTGGAAGCGGGCGACGCTTTGAGCGAGCGCGGAAGCTTTGGCGACGCGTACACGCTCAACGTCGAAGAGGCCGGCACGTACGTGATCTCGCAGACCGCGTCGGACTTCGACGGCTACCTGTACCTGTTCAGCGACAGCGGCACGGTGCTCGACGAGAACGACGACTCCAATGGCCTTAACCCCGCCGTGCGTCGTTTCCTGAACCCCGGCACGTACCACGTGGTCGCGACGGCGTTCTCGTCCGGCCTCGGCAACTACACCATGTCGGTGGTGCGCGCTGACGCGTCCCCGGTGGTCGTGCAGTCGGTTCAGTTCGGCGACGTCATCTCGGGCGAGCTGCTCATCACCGACGCGTACTCGACCACGCGTTCGGGCCCGGCGGACTTCTACAGCATCGAGCTCGGCGCCGGCCAAGGCGCGACGGTCACGCTCTCGAGCGAAGAGTTCGACGCCTACCTGATGGTGTTCGGCCCGGCGGGCGAGACGGTCACGCAGGACGACGACGGCGCTGGCAACCTGGATTCGCGCGCGAGCTTCCGCGCCGACCGCGCCGGCATCTACACCATCGTGGGCAGCGCTTACAGCTCCGAGACGGGCGCGTACTCGATGGCGGTGACCGAGGGCTACATCGCCCCCGAGTACCCGGAAGTGTACGACGGACACATGTACGAGGGCGGCGAGTGGTAGCCCGTCCGCTTATTCTCGTCTCGAACGACGACGGGTGGGCAGCCCAGGGAATTCAGCGCGTTAGTGAAGCGCTGGAGGCCTTGGGTGAGGTCTGGGTGGTGGCGCCTGAGCGGGAACGCTCGGCCACCAGCCACCAGATCACGCTCCACAAGCCGCTGCGTGTTCAGAAGATCGCCGAGCGCCGCTTTTGGTGCTCCGGCTCCCCTACGGACAGCGTCTACGTGGGCGCGAATCACATCGTGCCCCGCAAGCCTGACCTGATGGTGTCGGGCATCAACCACGGCGCGAACTTAGGCGACGACGTGTCGTACTCGGGCACCGTGGGCGCCGCGATGGAGGCCACGCTGTTGGGTGTGCCTTCGGTCGCTGCGAGCCTGACCGGGCTCTCGGCCGCTGAGCCGGATTTCACCGCCGCGGTGAAGCTCGTGCTGCAGGTGGCGGCGCAGGTGCTGGAGCACGGCCTGGCGCCGAGCACGCTGCTCAATATCAACGTGCCGGACGCCTACGACGCGTCGAAGGGCCTGCGCGCAACGCGGCTCGGTCGACGTCACTACGGGCGCGAGGTGGAAGAGCGCCGTGACCCGCGTGGACGCCGGTACTTCTGGATTGGCGGCACGCGCCCGGTGTTTGTGGACACGCCCGGTTCGGACGTGAACGCAGACGCGGAAGGCGTGGCGTCGGTGTCGCCCGTGACGGTGGATTTCACCGCCTCACACATGGTGGACACGTTGGCGGGATGGGACGGGATCGACCCGGCCTAACCCGCTAGCAAGTGCGAACGCGCCCTGTGGGCGAAGCGAAAACGCGGACGGCTTGGCTAGAATGCCGAGCCGTCTGCGCGTGTGCCCGGTGAGTGTAGGCGGCCGCCGAACACGTCGGCGGAGCTGTGCAGGATGAAGCCACCGGTCAGGTCTGGCGACCGCGTGGCGCTCTGGTCTTGGTCGAGCTCGCCGATCGTGTACGAGAACGTGGTGTCATCGTCTCCGACGACCATGGTGATCGTGTCGGCGATGTTGGTGAGCCCCAAGCCCGCGGCGGTGATCACCTGGGAGCCGCCAAAGTCGCAAGCGAACTCCCAGACGGAGCCGCCACCGAACACGACGACGGCACGGCCCGCGCCCAGCGTGAAGCCGGTGGGGAAGATGAACCGCTGTGCACTCGAGTCGGAGAGGGTCACGCCGCCGATATCGACGGTCGCACCGGATACGTTCACGATCTCGATGAACTCATCTTCCACGCTGTCTCGAGACCCGTCGCAGTTGGCGTCGCCGGCGCCGAAGCCGTCTTCGGGCGGCGGGTCCGCGAGGACTTCGTTGATCACGAGGTCGTGGATGGTCGCCGGCGGGTGGCCGCTTCCGCAGGGGCTGAGGTCGATGTTGTACACGTCGGAGGCATCGTACGCGTACAGGCGGTGGCCGAACTCGGGGGTCCACTCGGTGACAGGCGCGATGATGTCGAACCGCGCGCCGACGCACAGGCCGAGGGCCTCGTTGGTGCGAATGAGGAGGTTGTCGGCTGCGCCGTAGCGCACGTAAATGTTCCGGTCTGCGAACGAGGTCACGACGGCACCGTTGATGCGGGCGACGTGACTCTCGATGGACTCGTCCGGCAGCACGCCAGCGGACAGGTTGCGAATGAGCGAGGTCACGTCACGTCCCCGCTCGACGATGTCGATGGGCGAGTGGTCGGTGATCTCGGCGGTGCCGAAGTAGTCGATGGTCTCGTACACATCGAGCTGAATCACGTCGCCGACCGCAATGCCGTCGGGGTTGGTCCACGACGTCTCTTCGTAGACCATGATGGCGGCGGTCGTGTCGACGATGTCCTGGACGAAGAAGCCGTCGTCGAACACGTAGGTCACGACAACTTCACACAGGGTGAGGTCGGTGAGCCCGAGGACGTCGCGAACTTCGCTGACGGGGGTGCAGGACGGGCCGGTGTCGGTATCGACCGCGGTGTCTGGCGTGGTGTCGACGCCGGTGTCGCGAACGTCGGGCGTGGTGTCGACGCCGGTGTCGCGAACGTCGGGCGTGGTGTCGACGCCGGTGTCGCGAACGTCGGGCGTGGTGTCGACGCCTACGTCGGGGGCCGTGTCGGCGACGACGTCGGGGGGCGTATCGGGCGTGGTGTCCGTGGTCGCGTCGGCGACGTCTGCGGTCGTGTCCGCGGCGACGTCATCGGTCGTGTCCGCCGGGTCGGTGTCGAGCCCGGTGTCGCCTGTGGTGTCCGCTTCGACGGTGTCGGAGTCGGCGTCAGCGCCCGTGTCGGCGCCTGTGTCGGGATCGGCGTCTACGCCGGTGTCCGTCACGGCAACGTCGTCGTCCGTGTCGCCGGATGCATCCACGGCAGCGTCGGAATCCACGTCGTCTGGTGCGTCCGTGCCCGCGTCAGCGGTCGTCGCGTCGTCGGTCGCGTCGGCGGCGTCCGGGTCGGGCGCGAACAGGTACGTCGGCGACCCGCAAGCGGAGGCGAGGGCGGACACAAGAATGGCTGCAAACAGGGATCGTGACATAGCGGCGGCACTTAGAGGAGCGTATGCCTCGGTTCTCTGACGGCGAATTCACATTGCGTCAAGGCCAGTTCTGGGCATCGCGGTCGTGTTGCGCGGCCGCATGGCGTCCGTTCGAACGCAAAGAACCCCCGACGATATCGCCGAGGGTTCTTGCGGATGCCGTGGCCAGACGGCGCGCGCGCTAGTCGTTGAGCCAGATCGCTGCGACCTCGTTCTCGGAGAGCGCGCGGTTGTAGATGCGCAGGTCGTCGAACAACGCGCCGACTCCGCTCTCGTGGGCTTCGGGGCTGTCGGTTCCCGAGCAACGGTACCCATCGCTGCCGCTCGGATGCCCGACGACCAGCTCGCAGGTGGTGGCGAGGGAGCCGGAAACGGTGGTCGATTCCGCCTCTGCGCCGTTGACGTACAGGGTCACCGCGGTTCCGTCGACGGTGACCGCGACGTGGATCCATTCGGCGGTGGGGCTGTTCCATTCGCCTCCCGCTGAGCCGTTCAGGATGCGGTTGCTAGACCCAACGTAGTTGTTGAATTCGCCGCGGAGGTCGTACACGGCAGGGCCGCCAGAGCCCGTGCCGATGGCGAGTCCGTTGAGTTGGCCGAACAGCCCAGAGCCTGAGTTGACGTTGTGCGCTCGCAGCCAGATTGCGTACGTGTAGGCCGAGGAGACGGCGACCGGGGCGGCGGTCATTAGGCCGTAGCCGCCGCCGTCGTCGGAGTCGGGCTTCACGTCGAGCGAGCCTCGGCCTGCACCGTCTCGGCCGGTCACGTACGCGACAGCGCTGGCGTTGCCGTTGGCGCTCCCTGCCGAGTCGGGGATGGTCTCGCCGTAGACGATGTCGTTGGACGCGCCGGCAATGGGCCAGAAGTGGATGAGCCCGTTGGTCGGTACGCTGACCGTGTAGTTGACCGTCGCGATGGCGCTGTACAGGTCGCCGTCCCAGGCGCGTGCGGTGATGGTGTGCACGCCGGCGGTGGCGAACACCTCGGTGAACCGGTACACGCCGCTGCCGCTGACCGCGACGGTGTTCACGGGGCGGTCGTCGACGGTGATCTCGAGCGTCACCACGCCCGTCTCGGCGTCGGCGTAGGTGAGGTCGAACTCGGCGGCGGCGCCGTCGGTCACGGCTACGGCGATGCTGGCGGTGGGCGCGATGTTGTCGCTGCCCATGGGGTTGGTGCCGTTGGCGAACTCTTCGCAGTCGTCGAAGAAGTCGAAGTCGGTGTTCGCCAGCGTCGGGTCGGAGCGGTAGTGCACCGCGTCGTCGCCTTCGCCGACGGTCCAGCCGTTGACCTCGAACCCGTCTTCGCAGCCGTCGCCATCGGAGTCGGCGTCGTTCGGGTCGGAGCCGTAGGCGTATTCGGCGCGCTCACCGAGCGAGTCGCGGTCGGCGTCAGAGATGCGGATGAGCTGGAGGGTGTGGCCCTTTTGCAGCTGCAGTGCGCCGAAATCGAGCGCGGTCGCGAACGGGTGGTACACGTCGGTTTGCGAGTCGGCGCCGTTGTTGATCGGGTAGTTGTGCACAACGGTCCACAGCGCCGTGTCCTCGTCGCTGGCGGCGAAGTCGCGCACGCCGGTGAGCATGTGCTCGGTGTCGGTCGCCGTGTCGTCCCCGCTGCGGCGGAACTGCATCACGCCCTCGGTGTACGGGATGCGCAGGATGTCGGTGAGCGCCTCGTCGACGGTGATGTAGTTGCGGTCCTCGTTCGCGACGGTCGTCACGCGGTACGTCTCCGTCGGACGCTCGAAGCCGTAGTCGATGATGATCTCGGCGGTGCGGGCGTTCACGGCCGTGGCGGCGAGCTCAAAGTCCACCGTGCCGTCGCCTTCGAGCAGCCAGGTGCCGGGTGCGATCATCAGGTTGCGGGAGTTGGCCAGCAGCGCCTGAATGGTCGGCAGGTCGAGCTCCACGTCGAAGTTCAGCGGCGCCGACGTCTCGCCGGGCTCCAGGCGTGTCCGCGGGAACGTGTCGAACTCGTTTCCGTACGTGAGCGTGCCGATGGGCAGCGTCTGCGTAGGGTTGAGCGGGTCGATTTCGTAGGCGGAGAGCGTGAGGTTGTCCAAGAAGTACGCGACGTCGCCGGAGTTGGTCGCGCTGATGGTGAGCGCGACGATTCCGCCGGTGTTCTCGATGGTCGTCGACTCCTCGAACTCCTCCATCGCGGCCAGCGTCTCGGCGTTCTCGGTGGTCTGCTCGTTGGACCAGTTCGAGGATGTCTCGCGGGTGGTGGAGTACGAGAACTCGTAGGAGAGTTCGCCTTGCGGGACGAAGCCCTCAAAGCCGAGCGTGGCGCCCGCGGTGTGGCTCATCTCGACGCTGTAGGAGTTTCCGCCGCCCCAGCTGCGGGCGTTGGCCTCGGAGGTCGACTCGCTGCGCTCTTCGCCGATGGTCCGCGCGGTGGCGGTGCCTTCGTTGTAGATGGCGTAGATGGCGGGCGCGGAGGTGAGCACGATGTCGAGCTGCGGTCGGTCGGCGACGAGCGGGTTGAACTGGTAGTTGTTCACCTCGGGGTCGAACGCCAGGTCGGTCACCTCGAGCTTGTCGGAGAAGCCGTCGCCGTCGGTGTCGGCGACGATGGGGGCGGTGCCCCAGATGGTGATCTCTTCAAGGTCGGTGAGCCCGTCGTTGTCGCGGTCGGCGGTGGGGTCCACGTCGGGCGTGGTGTCGCCTGGCGTGGCATCGCCGGTGGTGTCGGTCGACGCGTCGGGGTCGGCGTCATCGGCCGTGTCGGTGGTGGTCGCGTCGGTGCCGCCGTCCGCGGTCACGTCGGCGCCCGCGTCGGCGGCGGTGTCCTCTGTGGGAGGCGTCGAATCGTCACCGCAAGCGGCGGCCGCGAGCGCGAAGGCGAGGGCGAAGGGAATGCGTGGGTTCATGGGTAGATCGTGTGTGGGTGAGCGGGGCGCAGCGGCCTCGTGAGTGAGCGGGGCGCAGCGGCCTCGTGAGTCGTGCGTTCGTCCTGTCCGGGCCAGGCCACGCTAGTCGTGCTCTTCGAGGTACAGTCCGAGGATCTCGTTGGGCGAGAGCGCGCGGTTGTAGAGCCGCACATCGTCGTACGCGGCGTGCTGGCCACCCTCGTGGGCCTCCGCCGGGTCCATCTCGTCGCACATGAGTTCACCGTTGGCCGGTTGTCCCAACGCGAACTCACAATCTGCGGTCGCGGGCGTGGTGCCGAGCGAACCGGAGCCGTGCGCCACTCCGTCGACATAGAGCGTCACGATCTGGGCACCGTCGACGTCGCCCAACGTGACGGCGATGTGGCGGTACACATCTTCGTTCGTCGAAACCTCAACGCGCGCGAGTCGGCGGTCCGATGACGGGTAGCCGTTGGTGCGCGTATCGTACGCTGCGATGCCGCTTTCATCGACGCCGACGGCGATGGTGCCGAACTGCCCGAAGGCGATGTCGGTGCCGTTGATGCCGGAGAAGCGTGCCCACGCGGACATGGTCAGCTCGGGGCCCAAGACGATGTGGCCCGCGGTCTGGAGCAGGCCGTGACCTTCGCTGGGGTCAACGTATGCGGCGCCCCGTCCACTACCGAAGCGATCGGTGACGAAGCGCACGCGTTCGGCGCGAAGCTCGTACGAGCCGCGCGAGGCGTGCAGTTCGCCGTAGAACACGTCGTCGGTGGAGCCGGTGATGGGCCAGTAGTGCACCAATCCGTCGTAGGTCGGGGCGATGGAATGCGTCGCCGTGGCGACGTCGCTCAGCAGCTGTCCGTCGAAAGAGACGGCCGACAACGTGTGCGGACCGGCGGAGTCGAAGACCTGGCTGATGCTGACCGGGCTGGGAACGCCTTCTACGTCGATCGTGAGCTCCGGGCCGTCGTCGATGGTGTAGCGAATCTCGAGCACCTCGGTGTCGACGTCGTCGTAGGCGATCTCGAACTCGGCGGCGGCGCCGTCGGGGACGACGGTGATTTCGATGGTGGGCTTTGTGTTCCCCAGGCTCATCGGGTCCGTTCCGGCTTCGAACTCCTCGCAGTCGTCGAGCACGTCAAAGTCGCTGTTCGGCAACGTCGGGTTGGAGCGGTAGAAGCGCTCGGTGCCGCCGTCGTCCACGGTCCAACCGGCGACCTCGAAGCCGTCGTTGCAGCCGTCGGCGTCGGTGTCCGGGTTGTTCGGGTCGGTGCCGTACGCGTACTCGGCGCGCTCGCCGAGCCCGTCCAGGTCGGCGTCACGGATCCGGACGAGCTGCAGGGTGTGGCCCTTTTGCAGCTGCAGCGCTCCGAAATCGAGCGAATCGGAGAACGGGTGGTACTGGTCGGTCTGGACGTCCGCGCCGTTGTTGATCGGGTAGTTGTGGATGACGGTCCAGACCACCGACTCTTCGTCGTTGCTGGCGAAGTCGCGGACCTGGGTCAACATGGGCAGCGTATCGACCGCGTCGGCGCCGAGCACGCGTCGGAGGGGCAGCGTTCCCTCGGCATACGGGATGCGCAGAATGTCGCTGAGCGCCTCGTCGGCCGTGATGTAGTTGCGGTCCTCGTTGGCCACGGTGGAGACGCGGTACGTCTCCATCGGACGGTCGAAGCCGTAGTCGATGATGATCTCGGCGGTGCGCGCGTTGATGGCGGTCGAGGCGAGCTCGAAGTTCACGGTGCCGTCGCCTTCGATGAGCGAGGTGCCGGGCGCGATCATCAGGTTGCGCGACTCGGCGAGCAGCGCTTGCACGGTGGGCACATCGAGCTCGACGGCGAAGCTCAGGGGGGCCGACTCTTCGCCGGGCTCCAAGCGCGAGCGCGGGAAGATCTCTTCGCCGTCCAGGTACACGAGGGTTCCAACGGGGTTGGCGACCTCGGGGTTGAGCGGGTCGAGTTCGTACGCGCTGAGCGTCAGGTTCTCGATAAAGTACGCGATGTCGCCGGGGTTGCTGATCGTGACGGTGATACCGAGCACGCCGCCGCTGGATGCGATCTCGTTGGTCTCTTCGAACGAGCGCATGGACGCGAGCGTCGAGGCGTTCTCGGTCGACTGCGCTTCGGACCACTCCGAGCTGCTCTCGTTGGTGGTGGAGTACGAGTATTCGTAGCTCACGGAGCCCGTCATCTTCCAGCCGTCGAATCCAACGCTGACGCCGACGGTGTGGCTCTGTTCGACGGCGTAAGAATTGCCGCCGCCCCAGCTGCGCGAGTTCGCCTCGCGCGTCTCACTCGACCGCTCCTGGCCGATGCTCTCGGTGGTGCCGGACGCGGTGGTGTAGGTGGCGTAGATGACCGGTGCGGCGGCGAGCTCAATGTCCAGCATCGGGCGGTCAGCCACGAGCGGGTTGAACTGGAAGTTGTTGACCTCGGGGTCGAACGCCAAGTCGACCACCTCCTGTTTGTCGGAGAATCCGTCGCCGTCGGTGTCTGCGACGATCGGAGAGGTGCCCCAGATGGTGATCTCATCGAGGTCGGTCAGTCCGTCGTTGTCACGGTCGGCGGTGGGGTCCACGTCGGGCGTGGTGTCCGCGGCGTCCGGTGTGGCGTCGTCGGTGGTGTCCGTCGTCGCGTCGGACTCGGCGTCATCGGTCGCGTCGGCGCTGATGGCGTCGCCGCTGATGGCGTCGGTGCCGACATCTGCGGTTGCGTCCACGCCGGTGTCGTCCGCGGGAGCCGTTGTGTCGTCACCACAGGCGGCGGCCGTGAGCGCGAAGGCGAGGGCGAAGGGAATGCGAGAGTTCATGCGTAAACCGGAAATCAGGGAACGGGGCGCAGCGGCCCCGTGAATGGTGTTCGTGTGGCGAGCTCAGGCGCGGTGCACGCGCTATTCGTGAACTTCGAGATGCAGCGCGAGAACCTCGTTGGCCGACAGCGCCCGGTTGTAGATTCGGATGTCATCGTACGCCGCGTTCAGCCCGTTCTCGTGGGCCTCTGCGCGATCGACGCCGTTGCACTCAAGCTCCCCGTCGGCCGGTTGTCCGAGCACAAACGTGCACTCCGAAGTGACCGGCGTGGACCCGAGCGAGCCACTGCCGACGAACCCGCCGTTGACGTAGAGCGAGGCGGTCTGCGCGATGCCCTCGGAGTGCAGCGTGACGACGATGAGGTAGTACTCGTCCGAGTCCAGGTCGGAGCCGGACAGTGCGTATTCAACGAGCTCGTAGGTGTCGTCCGGGAAGCCGTTGGTGCGGGTGTCGTACAGCCGGATTCCGTCTGAACCGACGCCGACCGAGAGGCTGCCGTACTGCCCGAAGACCGTGCTTCTGCTGTTGACGCCGCCGAACTGTACCCAGGCGGCCATGGTGTAGCTGGGCCCCAAGATGGGTCGCCCGTCGGTCTGCATGATGCCGTGGTTTCCGCCCGGGTTGATGAACGCGCCGCCGCGGCCGCGCCCGAACCGGTCGGTGACGAATCGAACGCCGCTCGCGGAGAGCGCGAAGCCGCCGATCGACGCGGGCAGGCTGCCGCTGAATTCGCTGTCGGTGGTGCCGTCGATGGGCCAGAAGTGGGTCAAGCCGGACGTGGAGGGTTCAACGACGTGTGTGGCGTTCGCCGCGTCGCTCACCAGCTGCCCGTCGAAGGCGATGGCCGAGAAGGTGTGCTCACCGGGGGTCCTGAACTCTTCGACGAAGGTGACCGGGCTGGTCTCGCCGCTCACGTCGCGGGTCCGCTCGGTGCCGCCGTCGACGGTGTAGCGAATCTCGAGCACGTTCGATTCAGCGTCGTCGAACGTGACCACGAACGCGGCTTCGACGCCGTCACCGATGACGGCGATCTCGACGGTGGGCGCGGTGTTGTTCGGGGTCATGGGGTCGGTGCCCATCGCGAACTCTTCGCAGTCGTTGAACACGTCGAAGTCGCTGTTCGGCAGCGTCGGATCGGAGCGGAAGAACTGCTCGGTGTCGAGGGTCCAGCCGGCGACCTCGAACCCGTCGTCGCAGCCATCGGCGTCGGTGTCGGCGTTATTCGGGTCGGTGCCGTAGGCGTACTCGGCGCGCTGGCCGAGCCCGTCGCGGTCGGCGTCGACGATGCGGACGAGCTGCAGGGTGTGGCCCTTTTGCAGTTGCAGTGCGCCGAGGTCGAGCGCGTCGGCGAACGGGTGGTATTGGTCCGTCATGAAGTCCGCCCCGTTGTTGATGGGGTAGTGGTGGATAACGGTCCAGAGGGTGGTGTCCTCGTCGCTGCTGCCGAAGTCGCGCACGCCGGTGAGCATGGGGAACGTGTCGGTCGGCGTGGCGTCGCCCGTGCGGCGGAAGGGCAGGGTGCCTTCGGTGTACGGGATGCGCAGAATCTCGGTCAGCGCCTCGTCGACGGTGATGTAGTTGCGGTCTTCGTTCGCGACCGTGGAGACGCGGTAGGTCTCGGTGGCGCGGTCGAAGCCGTAGTCGATGATGATCTCGGCGGTGCGCGCGTTGATGGCGGTCGAGGCGAGCTCGAAGTTCACGGTGCCGTCGCCTTCGATGAGCGAGGTGCCGGGGGCGATCATGAGGTTACGCGAGTCGGCGAGCAGCGCTTGAATGGTGGGCACGTCGAGCTCGACGGCGAAGCTGAGCGGCGCGGACTCTTCGCCGGGCTCCAGGCGGGACCGGGGGAATACGTCGGCGCCGTCCAGGTACACGAGCGTGCCGACGGGGTTGGCGATCTCCGGGTCGAGCGGGTCGAGCTCGTACGCGCTGAGCGTCAGATTCTCGACGAAGTAGGCGATGTTGCCTGGGTTCTTGAGCGTCACGGTGATCGCGACAAAGCCGCCACTCGACGACACCTCGTTGGTCTCCTCGAACGTCTCCATCGCCGCGAGCGTCTGCGCGTTCTCGGTGGACTGCTCGCGCGACCACTCGGAGCTGCTCTCGCTGGTGGTGGAGTACGAGTACTCGTAGCTGACGGAGCCGGTCATCTTCCAGCCCTCGAAGCCGACGCTCACGCCGACGGTGTGGCTCTGCTCGACGGCATAGGAGTTCGCGCCGCCCCAGCTGCGTGAGTTCGCGCTGCGCGTCTCGGCGGACCGCTCCTCACCGATGCTCTCGCTGGTGCCAGCGGTAGTGGTGTAGGTGGCGTAAATGATGGGCGCCAACGCCAGCTCAATCTCGAGCTCGGGCCGGTCGGCTACAAGCGGGTTGAATTGGAAGTTGTCGACCTCGGGATCAAACGCCAGGTCGATGACCTCTTGTTTGTCGGAGAACCCGTCGCCGTCGGTATCCGCGACGGTGGGCGAGGTGCCCCAGATGGTGATCTCATCCAGGTCGGTCAGCCCGTCGTCATCTCGGTCGAGTGTGGGGTCGATATCGGGCACCACATCGGCAGCGGTATCGGCGGCAGCATCGGCTCCGGCGTCCCCGTCAACCGCATCCACGGCCGCGTCGGCGGCGGCATCCACCCCACCATCGGCGCCCACATCGGGCGCATTTCCAGTGGAAGAAGAGTCACCGCAAGCGGCGACGAGCATGGAGGCGACAAGCGCGCAACACGAGCGACGAGACATATAAACCCAGGTGTAAATCTAGCCCCAACGTACCGCAGCGTCCGGACACTACGCAAATGGAGGAGCTTTCCCTACATGTAGTAGTCGCCGCATTCCCGTTCTGGGTCAAGGCTCGGCGGGATCTGTTGCGCAGCGCAGTTGGATGCGTCGTTTACAGTGGGAAGTAGCGTTGGTACTGCGCGGCGTGTCGTCGCTGGCGCACGGCCCCGTAGCTCAGCTGGATAGAGCATCGGATTCCTAATCCGGAGGTCGCAGGTTCGAACCCTGCCGGGGTCATTTGAGGGAAGGGGCTCGTTTCAGCAGTGCGGGACGCGGAGTTGGACTCGAAGTAGGCAAAGGTTGTGCCCGCGCGGTTCCCTACGAACGCGCTCCGAGCGCGGGAACAGTCCAGATCGCGATTGTCAGCTGCTCGGCGACATCGATCAACCCGACAGGTGGCGCTGCCTCGCGGGCACGCGAAATATCTTCGTCCGACCATGCACCGAGGTAGCTGTACGCCCGGGCGTCCAACCGTCTTCGCCAGTCATCGGCGTCAAGCCGCGGCCCGATGACCGTCGTGACCCGCGGCGAACCCCAGTCCGGAAACCATGTTTCTGGGTGAGCGAGGGACTCGATGGCCTTGCGTTCGGCGGCCTTTATGGGCTCGGGCAATTCGGACCCCACGAGCTCAAGGGTGGCGGTCGCCAGCTTTCCACCTCCAGTCAGCGCCGCGCAGCAGATTCGGCGCAACAGGGCTGTGGGGTCCGGAAAGTGATGGGCCGCCTCCTTCACCAACACGACGTCGTGTTCCCGGTCCGGGGTCCAAACGGTGAGATCGCCGCACGTGACGAACGCCGGACCGATCCGCTGGCGAGCCGCATCCACCATCTCCGGCGATTGGTCGACGAGCCAAACGTCGACTTGCGACACGTCGCGGATAGCCGCCGCGAACCGGCCTGTTCCGCCCGCGACATCAAGAACCCTCTGACCAGGGCGGAGGCCGAGTTCTTTGCTCACTAGCCGTGCCAGAGCTTCTAGCCACGCGTCGGATCCGTATACGAGACGATCGTAGTCTAAAGCCAAGCGTCTGTAGTGTGTTCGGATGTCGCTCACGTCTCCCAGCCTCGCGGATTGCGCCCACTACACGAAACACGCGCAGCTTTTGCTGCGCTGCGACGCTGTGGCAAGGGGCTCGAGTATCGTAAGCGGACTCAGGCAGCTCTTTAGGGATGCGTGGCCTACTGTTCCGGGGGCAAAGTGATCGGTCTTCACCTTCGACCCCAGACTACGCGCCCCGAAACCGGTCCCACAACGACAACAACACTTCGGCGTCGAACGCCGCGTACGCCACTTGGCTCTCCGTCAGCGGCCGCCGAGTCCAGTCGCTGGTTTGCTCCGCCTTCGACATCGTCAGGCCCAGCTCGCGCTCACACACCACACGCAGGCTGTGGCCGCCTTCTAGCCCGCGGCCGCGGATGCGTCGGGACTCGGCCAGCGTGTCTACGACGCCTTCGAGCGCAAAGCCCTGGCGCGCAAGCACACCGCGCTCGAACGAGGCGTTGTGGGCCAGTTTCGTGGGGTGGGCGGACTCCAGAATCGTGCGCAGCGGTTCTAGGGTGGACACGTCGAACACGTCGATCAGGTACGTCGCTCGGGGACTCGCGATTTGAATCAAACACAGCGTTCGGGACCGTAGCGTAGTCTCCACGTCGATGCCGATGCAGGCCTCGTTCGCCAAGTCGTCCACCGCCAACTGCAGCTCCGCTGTGGTGCGCACCCAGGTGATCTCTCTGCTCTTGTCGCGCGGCGTGCCTGAACCGCCAAATTCGCCTCTGCTGGGCGCTTCAAACTGCTGCAATTTCGATAGCTTCCACACGTCGTCATCTCCAATTGCGCTTACGCCGGCCGGGAGCCGTTCGCGGGCGCTGGTCTCTCCCGTAAGCCACTCCCACGCGCCGCCGACGTCGAGCAGATAGCTCGCCACGACTTCGCGCTCCACCCACGGCGGCATCAGCGGCTGGAACTTGCTCAACCGATAGTTCGGCAGGTCACCGGCCACACCCGTCCACAAGGCGTCGTCATCCCAGAACTCGGGTTCGGTGAGCTGGTCGATGGCTTGCAGCAGCTTCACCTGGCTCAGGCCGTCGCCCTCAATCCGGAGTCCGAAGTTGTCCGGCACCAGCTTCCAGGACGCATCGATGGCCTGCAGCGCGTATCGCAGCGTGGCGTTGATTCGCCCCCCCGCGAACGTCCACCAACGGAACCCGTCGCTGGTCGCTTCGAGTGCGCCTCGCGCGGCTTCGTTCACCGCCTTCTCTCCGCCTTCGCCCGAGAACGTGTCCGCGCTCGGCGTGAAGGCCGTCGCGCTCGCAAAAACATCGCGCTCCTCGGCCAGCACGGCGCGCGCGGTGGGGTGCAAATACGCGTAGTCGGCGTCGTCGGTGAGAACGCCGAGTATGGCTGTGCAGAGCTTTTCCCCAAGGAACATGGGCAGGTAGCCGCCCCAGCTGGGCTGCCGTCCACGCGGGGCGGGCTCGACTGTGATCCGTCGGTCGTCGTGGGTAATGTGCACCACCGCCCATGCGCGTCCGCCGAGCAAGAACGAGCTGACGCCGTCGACAAGGCGGTCCACAAACTGCTGGTTCAGCGTGCCCACCACCTGCTGCGCCATCGTCTGAACGGTGTACGATTGCGGCGATGAAAACACCGCGAACAGCTCCATGAAGTTGCGCCGACCGAAGCGCTTCTCCGCCTTCGGACCGAGCACCAGTCGCCCGCCTGCACGCACCAACGATCGGTCCGCGAGCATCCATTCGATGAGGCGGTCGAACTCCGCGCGGTGGATGTCTCGAAAGTCCGGCAGCTTGCTCAGGTGGCGCCACACGACTTCGTCCGCGATGCCGTTCTCGGCGAGGGCCATCGCGAGCAGTTGGTGGATCAGCACGGGCCAGCAGCGCGTGTTCACGTCGACCGATTCCACCCACTGGCTCTTGGCGAGCTCGATGAGCGCGATCGCCTGCAGCACCCCCTCGGACGTCTCGCAGAAGAAGGTCGTGTTCGCCGACTGTCCGTCGCGGCGGCCGGTGCGTCCCATACGCTGCATGAACGACGAGACCGAGTCGGGCGCCTCCGCTTGCAGCGCGCGGTCCAGGTCGCCCACGTCGATGCCGAGCTCCAGCGTAGACGTACAAACGATGCAGGCGTTGGAGCCGCGGTGGAAGTTCTCCTCCGCAAGCTGGCGCTCTTCGGCCGACACCGCGCTGTGGTGCACGTGCACGTCGATACCGGACACCCGCATCTGGTCTGCCACCGCCTCGGTCATGGACCGCGATTGGCAAAAGAACAGGCTCTTCTTTCCTTCGGCCATCGCCGACGCGTCGTGGGCGATGCTCGCCAGATCGGGGCGATGGATGATGAGCAGCTCGCGCTTCGCTGGCGGTTTCGGCGGGTCGACGACCAGGCCCGGTCGCTCGGAGCTGCCGCGAATCCACTCCAGAATCGTATCGGGGTTTCCCACCGTGGCGCTGAGTCCCACACGCTGCACGTCGTGGCGGGAGAGGGCGGCCAATCGCTCGAGCACGCTCATCAAGTGAGCGCCGCGATCGGAGCCCGCCAAGGCGTGCACTTCGTCGATGACTACGATGCGCAAATCGTGGAACAACTCCGCCGCGTTGACCCGCTGAGACACCAGCATCACTTCGAGTGATTCTGGTGTAGTCATCAGGAGTTCCGAAGGTTCCTTCAGAAACTTCTTCCGCTCGTGGGAGCCCACGTCGCCGTGCCAGACGAAGCGCCGCAGCCCCACCATCTCGGTGTACATTCCGAGCCGCTCGGCCTGGTTGTTGAGCAGCGCTTTGATGGGTGCAATGTAGAGCGCACCCACGCCCTCGGGCTGCTCTTTGACCATCTGCGACAGCGCCGGAAAGATGGACGCTTCGGTCTAGCCGCCAGCGGTGGGGGCGAGCACCACCGCGTTGTGTCCATCGAGCAGCGCCTCGCCGGCTTGGTCCTGCACCGGGCGCAGGCTGGTCCAGCCGAGTCGGGCGACGATGGCTTGCTGCAGGCGGGGTTCGAATCGGGCGAATACGCTGGTCATGTGGAGGGACTGGGCTCAAGGCGCCGTCGTGCGTCGGACGCGCTCACCATACGTCCTCCTGCGGCACCAGCCCGTCGCCGCCATCGTCCTCAATCGCCGCCGCGCTCGCTTGCCCCAACGCCAGCTGCTCTTCCGGCGTCAAATCCTCCGGCGGCTTGAACCCGTACTCAGCCGAGGGGTCGTAGTCCGGGTGTGACTCCACGCTGTCCATGATGTCGATCAGCTCGCGGAGGAACTGCCGCGGGATGACGCCTACGTCGCCCTTGAAGCCCTTGGTCACCTCGGCCACCAGGCGGTCCAGGAACGTGTCGGAGAGGCGGTCCTGCAGGTGGCTGGGGTCCTTGGCGGGGTACATCTCGCGCAGGCGTTGGGCGACGCTGCGCAGGCGGGTGGCGTCGAACGGGGTGAGCTGCAGTTGCGGCTGCAGCAGGTTCGAGAACCGGCCCTTGTCGTTGAACCGAATTCGGTCGTGCAGCGGCGCCAAGCCGGCCACGCCTTGCCGCGTGTCGAAAAACTCCGGCGTGCCCGTGAACAGCCACAGCAGGCCGGGGTACGTGGTGGCCGCGTCGGCAATTTGCCGGATGCCGTTCAGCGACTTGTGGCGCGAGTCTTTGCGCATGCGCAGAATCGTCTCCGCCTCGTCGATCACGATCACCATGCCGGGGTAGCCGGCGGCTTTGATGATCTCGAGCACGCCGCGCAGGTAGTCGAGCGCGTCGCGGCTGCCGATGTCGCCTTTGATGCCCGCAGCCTTCTTTGCTGACGCCGCCACGTTGCCGCTGCCGCCCAGCCAGGAGATGAGCGCGCCCGCCTCGGCGAGGTCGCCCCTCTGCTTGAGGTCGAAGATCGTCTGCACCACCCGGACGAAGTCCTCGGGCGCCTGGCCCCCCGTCTTC
>CBDUJZ010000008.1:0-68314 GCA_965367675.1 uncultured Myxococcales bacterium
GTGCCGACGTCCGTGCCCACGTCCGTGCCGGCGTCCGGCCCTGCGTCGACGCCCACGTCGCCGCCGCCGCTTCCGGGCTCGCACGGGCCGATCGGGAATCCTTCAACGGGCGCGAGGCCGAGCCGGACCTTGGTGGAGGCGCCGTAGACGCCGTCTTCGGTGATGCGGTCGTCGGGGTTGTTGCGGTTCCACAGGCGTTGGTAGGCCTCGATGCTCAGTGACTGGAGCTCGGCGCTTCGCGCTCGGAACGCTGCGGTTCCGACGAGTTCGAAGTGCGGGTTGTCCGTTACGATGGGGTGCTCGAAGCCGTTGTTGAGCAGCGCGTCCCACCAGTGGGTATAGTAGCGGACGTCGACAGCGCGGCCGCCCTGGTGGTTGGATTCACCAGGGATGGCGGCGTCGAAGCTGGAGTCGCAGTTCTCATTGTACCAGCGCGAGTAGTACTGCATGGACACGTCGCGGTAGCCAGCGGTGATGGAGATCCAGTCGTCCATCTCGAGGGCTGCGGCTTGGAGTGCGGCAATGACTTCGGGGCGGATCGCGAGGGGCTGGGGGCCGTCGGCGTAGATGCACCCGGCTTCTTCACACGACTCGTAGAACTCGAGGATGGTGTCGTCCATGCAGCGGAGCTCTTCGACGAGCTGTGTGCCGATTCCGTCGACCAGTGACGAGGGGTATTCGAAGCCGCTGTCGCAGCGTCGAGCGTTCTGCAGCAGCAGCTCGTCGAGGGTGGTGCGGTATTCGGTGGGCCGCTCGGGGTTCAAGCTCGGCGTGGTGTCCGTGGCGCAGGCCGAGAGCGTCATCGCGGCGAGGACCCCCGCAGCGAAGCTTAGGAATGACGGCCTGAAGCGAGAGGAGGCGGCTCGGGCGCGGTCGGTCCGCGCGCGGTCGGCGTGGCTAAGAAGGCTGTACGTTGAGGGCGGCATCGGCGACTGGGGCGGGCAGGAGAGCGGCGAGCGGAGTCGCGGTGGGTTGTGAACGGGCGGACTATACCAGAACCGCCGCAGGCACGAAGCGTCGCACGGGCTGGTGGCCGTTTTCGTTCGAAAGCCGGAGAGGTTGCGTGCGTTCCGCGCGGCCGCGCACCGGCGAGTCTGGCGCAAAGGTGTGAAATGTCGTTGCCCGGTCGCGCCGGCACGCGGTAGAGCGATGGCACCCCTTCGCTCCCGAGGTCTCGTGTCGAGAACAACGCCGTATGTCCCTCCGCGGGTGCCCCGCGTCGATCAGGTGGGGGCCGACCAGCGCGCCGCTGCGCTGTCGACCCGCTCCATTAAGAAGGAGTCGAAAGTCGCGGCCATGAAGATGGTCGTTTCGATGATCGACCTCACCACGCTGGCCGGCGCGGACACGCCGGGCAAGGTGCGTGAGCTGTGCTCCAAGGCCCGAATTCCCGCCCTGCAAGTCGATGCGCCGCCGACCGCGACCGTGTGCGTGTACCCCACGATGGTCCGACTGGCGAAGCAGTGCCTCGAGGGCTCAACCGTTGGCGTCGCCGCGGTCTCCACGTACTTCCCGAGCGGCCAAGCGACGCTTGAGCAGCGTGTCGAAGAGACGCGCCGGACCATTGAGGCCGGCGCGGACGAGATCGACATGGTGATCAGCCGCGGTGCGTTCCTCGCAGGCGAGTACGGCCGCGTGTTCGACGAGGTCGCGGCCACCAAAGAGGTCTGCGGCGCGGTGCGCCTGAAGGTCATTTTGGAGACCGGCGAGTTGGAGACGTACGACAACGTCCGGCTCGCCTCGCAGATCGCCATCGACGCCGGCGCCGACTTTATCAAGACGTCCACCGGCAAGGTGAACCCGGCGGCGACCATGCCGGTCACGCTGGTCATGCTGGAGACGATTCGCGATCACTACCTGAAGACGGGCGTGATGATCGGCATGAAGCCGGCGGGCGGCATTCGGACCTCCAAAGAGGCGATTCGTTACCTGTGCATGGTCAAAGAGACCGTCGGCGACGCGTGGCTGAGCCCGGAGTGGTTCCGCTTTGGCGCCTCGTCCCTTTTGAATGATGTCCTGCTCCAACTCGGGAAGGCGAAGACGGGCGTGTACCAGAGCGAACGCTACTTCTCGATCGTCGGCGCATACTAGAGGTCCCATGAACGAACCCAGCAAAGGCCCGGCGCGCGAACTTTTCGGCGACCTGTGGACCTATGATCCCGCTCCCGAGTCCACCGACCACGTGCAGCTGCGCGAGTCGTACGGGCACTACATTAACGGCAAGTGGGTCGACGAAGGCGAGGCGTTCGCGACGGTGAATCCGGCGACGGAAGAGACCATCGCGCACGTGTATGCCGCGCCTGACTCGACGGTGGATCACGCTGTGAAGTCGGCGCGTAATGCGTACGATAACGTGTGGTCCAAGATGCCCGCGGCGGAGCGCGCCAAGTACCTGTACCGCATCGCGCGGACGATGCAGGAGAAGGCGCGTGAGCTGGCGGTGATCGAGACCCTCGACGGCGGCAAGCCCATCAAGGAGTCCCGCGACGTGGACATCCCGTTGGCTGCGGCGCACTTCTTTCACTACGCGGGCTGGGCCGACAAGCTCGAGTACGCGTTCCCCGGAGCGCAGGCGTCCTCGCTGGGCGTTGCCGGGCAGATCATCCCGTGGAACTTCCCGCTGCTGATGGCGGCTTGGAAGATCGCCCCGGCTTTGGCGTGCGGTAACACGGTCGTGATCAAGCCGGCGCAGACCACGCCGCTGACGGCGATGAAGCTCGCTGAGATTTTCGAAGAGTGCGACCTGCCGCCCGGCGTGGTGAACATCGTCAACGGCGAAGGAGCGACCGGCTCCGCGATCGTGAACCACGACGGCTGTGACAAGATCGCGTTCACCGGCTCCACCGGCGTGGGCAAGCTCATCCAACGCTCGCTCGCTGGGACCGGTAAGAAGCTCACGCTTGAGCTCGGCGGTAAGGGCGCGAACATCATCTTCGACGACGCGCCGATCGACCAGGCCATCGAAGGTGTGGTCAACGGCATCTGGTTCAACCAGGGCCATGTGTGCTGCGCCGGTTCGCGACTGCTGGTGCAGGAGAGCGTGCTCGACGAGGTGATCGAGAAGCTCAAGCTGCGCATGCAGACGCTGCGCGTGGGCGACCCGATGGACAAGAACACCGACGTGGGCGCGATCAACTCGCGCGCGCAGTTGGACCGCATCGAGGCGCTCGTTCAGGCGGGCGAAGCGGAGGGCGCGGCCAAGTGGCAGGCGCCGTGTGAGCTGCCCGACCGCGGCTACTTCTTCCGCCCCACGTTCTTCACGGACGTGGTCCAGTCGCACCGCATCGCGCAGGAAGAGATCTTCGGCCCGGTGCTGTCGATTCTGTCGTTCCGGACGCCTGAGGAGGCGATCGCCAAGGCCAACAACACGGCGTACGGGTTGTCGGCGGGCGTTTGGACCGAGAAGGGCTCGAAGATGTTCCAGATCGCCAGTGCGATGAAGGCCGGTGTGGTGTGGGGCAACACGTTCAACAAGTTCGATCCCGCGAGCCCGTTTGGTGGCTTCAAGGAGAGCGGATTCGGGCGCGAAGGCGGGCTGCACGGCCTGCTGTCGTACCTGGAGGTGAAGTAATGGCACGCCTCGACGTTCGTAAAACCTACAAGTTGTACATTGGCGGCAAGTTCCCGCGCTCCGAGAGCGAGCGGTACTATCCGGTGACCGACCCCAAGGGGGCATTCGTGGCCAACCTCGCCCGCGCTTCGCGCAAGGACTTTCGGAACGCGGTGGTCGTCGCGCGCAAGGCGCAGGAGCCCTGGGCGGCGCGCACGGCGTTCAACCGCGGGCAGATTCTGTACCGCATGGCGGAGATGCTGGAGTCGCGCGCGGCGGTGTTCTCGACGCTGCTGGCCGACCACGCTGGCTACAGCGCCAAGGACGCCAAGGCGGAGGTCCACGCGGCGATCGACCGCCTGGTTTGGTACGCGGGCTGGTCCGACAAATTCGCTCAGGTGTTTGGCTCCGTGAACCCGGTGGCCGCGCCGTACTTCAACTTCACCACGCCTCAGGCGATGGGCGTTGTCACGATTCTGTCGCCCAAGAATGCTCCGCTGCTGGGCCTCGTGAGCGCGATCGCGCCGGTGATCGTTGGCGGAAACAGCTGCGTGGTGGTGGTCGACAACGCGGCCCCGCACGTGGCGATCGAGTTCGCCGAGGTGTTGGCGACCAGCGATCTTCCGGGCGGCGTCGTGAATCTGCTCACCGGCCATGTTGATGAGCTGATCGCCCACGTGGGCAGTCACATGGACGTGGACGGCGTGTTCGCGTTTGGGCTCGAGCTGGAGGCCCGGCGCGGGCTTGAACTGGCCGCCGCTGAGAGCGTGAAGCGTGTGAAGGTGCTCGACGACCGGGACGCGGCCGGGTGGCGGGATAGCGCGGCGCAGTCGCCGTACCACATCCTTCCGTTCGTTGAGTTCCAGACCGCTTGGCACCCGGTAGGTAGCTAGCGTCGGTCGCGCGTCGGGCGAGCTGCCCGGTGCGCGACCCGCTCGGTTTACGTCGGGTCCGCCCCTTTCGCGCGTGCGTGCGAGAGGAGTGGGCCTTGCGAAAAGCGTTCCCAAGGAATGCTCGACGCCGCCGCCGCCTTTGAGGTAGGCCACGTGCGCGGCAATTGTGGTGTTCTCTCGCCGCCCATGCCCGCACCTTTCCGTAGCCCTCCGCGCACGAGCCTCTGATGATTCCGTTCTGGTACCCCAACGCCATCGACGTCCCCTTCGGCCCCGACTGGCTCGAGTTCCACGTGTTCGGCATCCTTGTCGGCATCGGTGTGGTGTTCGGCAGCTGGATCGCGCAGCGCCGAGCGGAAGTGCACGGCCTGAACCCGCGCGTGGCCGCGGACCTGGGGCTGTGGGTGGTCATCGTCGCCTTCATCTTCGCGCATGAGTTCAGCCTGTTCGCATACTTCCCTGAGCGTGTGTTCGGCGAGGCGTGTGCGTCGGCTGCGCAGTGCATGATCGATGGCGAGCAGTTCACGTGCCGGCCGAACGGTCGCTGCGACAACGGCTCTTGGTCGCACGTGTTCCAGATCTGGAACGGCATCTCGTCTTATGGCGGCTTCATCGGCGCGCTGGTCGCTTTTGTGACGTTCTTCCGGTTCGAGCGCATCGTCATCATCCCCAAGTTCTTTGAACTCGCGGGTGGCAAAGGGCGCCCGGTCCTCAAGTACTTGGACGTGATCGCGATGGGCTTCGCCGTCGGTTGGTTGTTTGGCCGCCTCGGCTGCTTCAGCGCGCATGACCACGTGGGCATCGTGTCGGACTCGTTCTTCGCGGTGAACTTCCCGGACGGGTGGCGCGGTGGCGTGCCGGCGGTCGCGGGCGTGGGTGCTCCTGGCTACACGCCGCGCATCGATCTCGGCTTCATGGAGGTGCTCTTCTGCATCCCCGTAATCCTGGTGCATTGGCTGTGGGGCGCGCGTCAGAAGGTGCTTCGCCCGGGTTGGTTCGCTTGCGCGATGATCATCCCGTACGCGCCGTACCGGTTCTTCCTGGACTCGATGCGCGCCACGGACATCTCGGGCGCCGACAAGCGGTACTTCGCTGAGCTGTTTGCGCCGGGCCTTACGCCTGGCCAGCTGGGCTCAATCGTCTTGCTGTTTGTGGGCATCGGGCTGTGGATCTACGGCGGCAAGAAGCTCAAGGACCCCGCGTACATGGCGTTTGTCGACGGCACGACGCCGGCCGGTCAGACGCCTCCGAAACCCAAATCGCCCGCGGCCTAAGTCGCACGTTGTCGCCCGCATCCGGTTGAGCGACGACGCAACTCTCGCTACCGTGCAGGCATGGACGTTTCTCTGGCACCCGGGCTGCTCGTCGCGGCCCCTTCGATGGACGATACACGCTTTGAGCGGACCGTAATCCTGCTCGCTGAAGCGGGATCTGGCGGTGCGCTCGGCTTCGTCCTCAACCGCAATACCCCGTATACGTTTGGCGATCTCGCCGACGATATCGGCTTTGACTTGGCGCCGGAGATCGAGCCGGCTTCCGTGCACTACGGCGGCCCGGTTTCGCCCGAGCGCGGCTGGATCCTGTTCTGGCAACACCTCGCGACGCTCGACGAAGAAGACGAGTCGATCGAGAGCGTGCTGCATGTAACGCCCGAGATTCACCTCGCGGCCACGCTCGAGGTGCTCGGCGACTTTGTGACCGCACGGAACTCCGCGCCGTTCAAGCTGCTGCTCGGCTACGCCGGTTGGGCGCCGAACCAGCTCGAAGAGGAGATCCAAGACGGCTCCTGGATTCCCGTCGCGCTCGACAGCGAGTTGCTGTTCAATGTGCCGAACGACGACCTGTGGCGCGTTGCGCTCAGCAAGGTCGGCCTCGAGGCGGGCATGTTCGTGATGGGCAAAGCGGGCGGCACAGCCTAGCCGCGCTAGTGAATGCACGCGGTGGGGCACTCCCGCGTGAGGTTCTTCTGCAGCGTGAGGAAGTTGGGCAGCCGCTCCTCGCCGCCGAGCAGGCTCACGCCTCGGGGTAAGGCCGCGTCGGCGTCGCAGAGGTCGTCGATCACCACGGGCTGACCCATGAAGGTGCCGGTGATCGCGATCGGACGCGTGTGGGGGCGGCACCAGTTGCGCTGAATCAGGCGCATGGCGGAGGGCGTCCAGAGGGTGCTGGTGAGTGTGAACTCGCGTTCGGTGAACTGTCCGCGCGCGGTACCGCTCTGGCCCGCTCCGATGCGCGCGGTATCGATACGCAGGTACGGGTCGACTTGGCGCAGCGACTCCGGCACGAGCACGTGGTTCCAGCAGCCCTCGTCGATACGCAGATTGGAGAGCATGGCGCCGGTGTGCTGGGTCTGTGTTCCCAGGTAGGGCGTTGCGGCGTTGAGCACGAACGCGGCGAGCATCGCGAACGCCAGCGGCGTCGTCTCCATGCGTCGCACCTGCCGTGCTGCCCGTTCGGCGCCGGTGGGATGCGGGGGCTGCCCCGCGATCAGTACGCCAACGGCGATGCATGCGGCTGTGATGAGCCCGAGTTTGATGCCCAGGACGAGCTCTGTGCCACCCCAGACGAATCCGCTGAGCACGGTGATGGTGATGATGACCGCAGCGGCAGCTCGGCGAACAGCGGTGGCTTGTAGTGCGTCGTAGGTGACCGCGACGTCTCCGGCCGGAAGCGCGGCGACGTAGCCGAGCGCCATCACGAACACGAACGCGGGCGCGAGCACGAGGGTGAGCGGGATGTGGAAGAGCAGACCGAGCAGGATGCCCGCCAGCGCGGCCGTCCGGTAGGGCGTGAGCAGCAGGACGCCGATGGTGGCCTCGGTGAGCAGGACGAGCACCGGGAGGGCGTTCAGCGCGGCGGTGGGCAGCCGCACGGCGTGGCCACCAGGGAAGGCTGCGATCGCGAGATGCAGTTTGTCCCAGCCATAGGTGGCGCAGCTCAGCGTGGGGTCGAGGAAGCCGGTGTTGAGCTTGTGGAACGCGGCGATCAGATAGGTGGCTCCGACGATCCAGTGCGCCGACTTGAGCAGCGTTTTTGCGCTCGCGCGCGCGTGAACCGTGAGCACGCCGACCGTTGCGAGCGCGAGCATGACGGCGGACTGGGTCATCCAGTCGCGCAAGAAGAAGTAGGGCCACGCCAGCCCGAGCCAGCAGAGCACCCAGGCGATGCGGCCGCCGAACTTGAGCAGGCCGATGGCGCCGACGAATAGGAGCGCCGTCGCGGCGTACCAAGCGAGCCCGTGCCGCGGCTCGAGCAGCGTGAAACGCGCTGCACAGGCGAGCGCCCAGGCGGCGACGAACAGCCGATAGTGCGGATCCGAGGGTCCGTGGAGCCCGTGTTGGGTCCACCGCTCGGTCCATCGCTGGTGGCGTTCTTGGCGCCGTCGCAGATCGGATTCTAAGTCGTTGCTCACACATGGGTTTGTAGCACTTCACGGAGCAGTCGGGGCTCCGGTTGTGAGAAGTTTCTGCATTCGGGGATTGATCTTTGAAGAGCGCAAACGTTACACTGAACGCATGTTCACATCAACCCTGAAAAGACCTGCGCCGATGATGCCCTCCGCTTTGAACTCTGTTGCGTCCGAACTCGTGCAAACCGCCGCGCTTGCTCGGCCTACGTGGTGTTTGGAGATGCTGCGTGGGCGCTTGGTGGAGGTGCAATCGGACGGTCAGGGCGCCTCGTTGAGCGTAGTTTTTGACGTGCTTTTGGAGGCGCAAGAGGCGGGCGAGCCGGTGGCATGGGTGACGGCGACGTCGTCGGTATTTTGCCCGGCGGATGCGGCGTTGGGTGGCGTGGATGTTTCGGCGTTGGTCGTGGTGCGCGTGCGCAATGTGGTGTCGGGACTTCGTTCGGCTGAGCGGCTGTTGCGCTCGGGCGCGTTCGGTGTGGTGGTGATGGATTTGGGTCCTACGCCGCAGGTGCCGGTGGGGGCGCTGGGCAAGTTGGTCAAGCTGGCGCAGCACCACGACGCGGTGGTGATGGGGGTGACGGGATCTCGTCGTGGGCGGGTGTCGTTGGGGCCGTTGGTGTCGTTGCGTGTTCGGACGGAGCGCGCGCGCGGAGCGGAGGGTTTGTTTTCGTGTTCTGTGGATGTGTTGAAAGACAAGCGGTCTGGGTTGGGGTGGTCCTCTTCGTGGGATTGGTCGGGCCCGAGCGGCCTCCGATAGTGTTGTGAACGGCATGATTGCGTGTGTGAATTTGCCGGCGTTGCCGCTGCAATTGTTGCTGCTGGAGCACCCAGACTGGGCGGCGTACCCGATGGCGGTGGTGGACCGCGACGCGCCGACGGGGAAGGTGTTGTGGGTGAACCAGCGCGCCTGGCGGGAGCGGATTCGGCCGGGGATGCGTTACGCGGCGGCGCTGTCGCTCTCCGGTGAGCTTCGTGCGGCGCCGGTGGAGCCGTCGCGGGTGGAGCAGGCGGTGGACGCGGTGACGCTGTTGCTTCAGGACTTCTCGCCGGCGGTGGAGGCTGCGCGCGAGTATGAGGGTGTGTTCTGGTTGTCGGCGGCGGGGCTCGGTCGGCTCTATGCGGGGGTGGAGCCGTGGGCAGACGCGGTCGAGAAGTCGCTGAGGGACGCGGGGTATCACGCTACGCTGGTGGTGGGGTTCGAGCGCTTTGGGACGTTGGTGTTGGCGCTGGCGCGGCACCGCGGCCGTGTGCTGGAGTCGCTGGCGCAGGAGCGCCGCGTGATGGGCCAGGTGCCGCTTGAGCGGCTGAAGCTGGAGCCCCGGTTCTTGGCGGCGATGCACAAGCTGGGGGTGCGCACGCTGGGTCAGTTTTTGCGGCTTCCACGCGCGCAGATCTCCAAGCGTTTTGGCGGGGCTGCGGACCGGCTGTACGCGCAGGCGCGCTCCGACGCCGAGGTGCCAGTGCAGGCGCGTCAGGTGGCGGAAGAGCTGGTGGAGGCGATCGACTTTGAGCGCCCGGAGCGCAACACCGAGCGGTTGCTGTTCTGCATCAAGTCCAAGCTGCCCGCGTTGGTGGGGGCGCTGCTGGCGCGGGGAGAGGCGTTGCTAGAGCTGCGTTTGATCCTGACGCTGGAGCGGGGCGCGGGTGAGAAGCAGGAGTGTGTGCTGCGGGAGCGGGTGCGTCCGGCGAATCCTACGTTGGATGAGGCGCTGATCTTGGACCTCGTCCGCTTGCGGCTGTCGGCGCTGGTGCTGCCGATGGGTGCGGTTCGGCTGGAGGCGCTCGCGGTACCGTTCCGGGCGCACCAGCGACAGGCGACGTTGATTGAGACGAACCCCAAGCGCGACCTAGAGGCGGGGTCTCGCGCGCTCGCGCGCTTGCGGGCCGAGCTCGGGGATTCAGAGGTGGGGGTGCTGTTGCATGGCGACGGGCATCTGCCGGAGGCGCAGATGGTGTGGCAGCCGATCACGCGGCTCAAACGGGCGGCGCCGCAGCGGCGGATGGTGCGGCCGATGGTGCGTCGCATCGAGTTGACTCCACCGGTGCTGCCGCCGCGCGCGCGTTATGAGCCGGACGGTTGGCTGGTGCGCGGGCCTGAGGATGGTCCGGTGGTGCGGAGCACGGGCCCTCATATTGTCTCCGGTGGTTGGTGGGCGACCGAAATCCACCGTGAATATCACTACTTAGAGACAGCGAAGGGCATGCTGTTGTGGGTGTTCTACGACCGTCGCCGGCGGCGATGGTACCTGCAGGGGCGGGTGGAGTGATGGACAGCTACGCTCCCCTTTGGTGCCGCTCGAACTACTCGTTTCTGGAGGGCGCTTCTCACCCCGACGAGCTGGTGGAAGAGGCGGCGCGGCTTGGTCTACGCGCGATTGGGATCGCGGACCGTGATGGCGTGTACGGCATCGCTCGAGCTCACAAAGCCGCCAAAACGGCGGGGATCCCGTTGGTGATTGGGGCGACGATTCGGGTGTCGGACAACGACGTCCGCGTATTGGACGGAGGTGCGGAGGAGAACTTGCTGGCGGTGGAGCACGGGCCGTCTTCCGCGCCACGGCAGAGGGGGATGCCGCCGGTCGATGCGGCGGCGTCCGAGATCGTGCTGCTCGCCCAGAACCGCGCCGGCTATGCGAACCTGTGTGGTCTGATCACCGCCGGGCGCGGCCGGTCGCCCAAGGGCTCGAGCGCGGTCGCGTGGCAAGAGGTTGCGGACCACGCAGAGGGGGTGATCGCGCTGTGGGGCGGGGGGCAGACGCTTGTCGGCCGGACGGCACCCGGCGTGGGAAAGCCGACCGCCGCAGGGACGGGCGAGGGGGCTATCGCCAGCGCCGTCGCGACGATGCTTCGGGACGCCTTTGGGGAGCGACTCTACGGGATGGTGACGCGGCACAGCGCGGCGGCGGACGGCGCCGTGGAGGCCCATACGCGGGCATGGGCGCGCGCGTTCGACCTGCCGATCGTGGCCGGCAGCGAGGTGCTGTATCACGTGCGTGCGCGGCGAGAGCTCCAGGACGTGCTGACCTGCATTCGGCACGGTGTCCCGTTGAGTGGAGCGGGTCGTCGGCTACGCCCGAACGCGGAGCATGACCTGAAGTCTCCGCATGCTTTCGCGACGCTCTTCGAGGATGACCGGGCGGCGCTGCGGGCCACGTGCGAGATTGCGGAGCGGTGCACGTTTTCGCTCGACGAGATTCGATACGTGTACCCCTCCGAGCGCATGCCGGGCGGGATGAGCTCGGGGGAGTGGCTCCGACAGTTGGCCTATGAGGGGGCGTTTGAGCGGTACGGCGGGCCGCCTTCGGACGCCGTGGTGGCGCAGCTGGAGAAGGAGCTGCGGCTGATCGATGAGTTGGAGTACTGCGGGTACTTCCTGACGATGAAGGAGATTGTTCGGTTCTGCCGCGCGGAGGGGATTTTGTGCCAAGGGCGGGGCTCGGCGGCCAACTCCGTGGTGTGCTTTTGCTTGGGCATCACGGCGGTCGATCCGGTGGCGATGGGCTTGTTGTTTGAGCGGTTCTTGTCGCGCGAGCGGGCGGAGCCACCGGACATCGACTTGGACATCGCACACGAGCGTCGGGAAGAGGTGATCCAGCACGTGTACCGGAAGTACGGGCGTCAGCACGCAGCGATGGTGGCGAACTTCATTCGCTATCGCGCCAAATCTGCCGTCCGAGACGTGGGCAAGGCGCTCGGCGTTGCGTCGACCGCGCTGGATCGGCTGGCCAAGCTCACCGCGCATCAGGAGATGCTGTCCGACGAGATGATGCAGCAGGCTGGTGTGGACGGCTCTTCGGGTGTGATGTCGCACTTGTATCGATTGGCCTCTGAGATCTTGGATTTCCCGCGGCACCTGTCGATTCACCCGGGCGGGTTCCTGCTCGGCCACGCGCCGATTCACACGCTGGTCCCGATGGAGAACGCCACGATGCCGGGTCGGACGGTGATTCAGTGGGACAAGTACGATGTGGAAGACCTGGGGCTGTTTAAGGTCGACCTGTTGGGGCTGGGCGCGCTGACGCACCTGGACGCGTGTTTTTCGATGCTTCAGAAGCATCGGGGGGTGACGCTCGACCTGGCGTCGATCCCGCCGGACGATGAGGACACGTACGACATGATTTGCGAGGCCGACACGGTGGGCGTGTTCCAGATCGAGAGCCGAGCGCAGATGTCGATGTTGCCGCGCCTCCGTCCGCGGACGTTCTATGACTTGGTGATCGAGGTGAGCATCGTGCGCCCGGGGCCGATCGCGGGCGACATGGTGCATCCGTACCTGCGGCGTCGGCATGGGCTGGAAGAGGTGGTGTACCCGCACGAGTCGTTGATCCCGGTGCTGGAGCGCACGCTGGGCGTGCCGTTGTTCCAAGAGCAGGTGATGCGGCTGGCGATCGTGGCGGCGGACTACACACCGGGCGAGGCGGATCAGCTCCGGCGTGACATGGCGGCTTGGCGCAGCCGCGGGAAGATGGACCAGCACCGGCTTCGGCTGGTTGAGCGCATGGTCGCCAAGGGCATCCAGGTGGAGTTCGCAGAGCGTGTGTTCGAGCAGATTCAGGGCTTCGGCGAGTATGGATTCCCGGAGAGCCACGCGGCGAGCTTCGCGCTCATCAGCTACGCGACGTCGTATTTGCGGTGTCACTACTTGCCCGAGTTCACATGCTCGCTGCTGAACGCTCAGCCGATGGGTTTCTATGCGCCCGCGACGTTGATCGATGACGCGAAGCGGCGGGGCGTTGAGGTCCGGTCGGTGGATATCGCGTGTTCTGAGTGGGACTGTACGATCGAGGTGATCGAGACGACCGGCGCTGGACAGTTTCCGCACGCGATTCGCCTGGGGGTACGGTACCTGCGCGGGGTGCACCAAGCGGATTGGATACGGGCTCGAGCTGCACGCTCGGCGTCGCCGTTTGCGTCGGTCTCCGACGTGGTGCAGCGGAGCGGTTTGAACGAGCGCGCGTTGCGGGCGCTCGCCGAGTCTGGGGCGCTGGAGCGATTGTCCGAGGGGCGTCGCGAGGCGCTCTGGGATGCGTTGGGAGCGCTTAAAGAGCGTGGTCAGACGTTGGAGGTTCGAGAGGATGGGCTCGACAGACCGGAGTTCTCAGCGCTCGATTCGGTGGACACAATCGCTTGGGATTACGCGACGTTATCGGCGAGCACAGCGGGGCATCCGTTGTCGGCGTTGCGCGAGGAACTGAGCCGCCGCGGGCTTCCGGACGCGCTCGCGCTGTCGGAACTGCGCGATGGCAAGCGGACGCGGTACGTGGGGCTCGTGATCTGTCGGCAGCGCCCAGGTACGGCGGGCGGCGTGGTCTTCATGACGCTTGAGGACGAGAGCGGGTTTGTGAACCTGGTGGTGTGGCCGAAGACGTTCGAGCGCTACGCATTGGTGGCCCGCACGGCGACGTTCTTAGGCGTGACCGGCAAGGTGCAAACCAGCGACAACGTGGTCCACCTGATCGCGGACGAGCTGTGGGTGCCGTCGTTCGAGCTGCGGCCGCCGGAGCGCGGCAGCCGTGACTTTCACTGACAGACAGCCGCGACTTTGGTCGGGAGAACGGGCCACGGACCCGCGACCGCAAGAGGATTGCGGTGGGGTCCGTGTCGTTCAAGTGCCGAGCGCTGCTCCCGCGCTGTGTTCACCGCAGGAGCAAGGCCGACTAGTTGCCGCCTTGCGACGCGCCGCCGTTCCCGTTGCCGTCGCTCCAGGAGTTGACGTCGCCACGGACGGCGTCTTCGCTGCCTTCGTTTTGCTCCGGCTGAGTGGCCGTGCCGGAGGTGGACGGAGAGGGTGCCGGCATCGCTTGGATGTCCGGGTCGCCGGAGCCGTCGGCCTCGATCAAGACCTCACGTTCGGCCGGCGCGGCCTGAAGCGTTGTGGCTTCTTCGCGGGCCTGACGGCGTTGGGCGTTGGCGTCCGAGGACAGACCGGCGATGATGAAGGCGGAGACGAGGAGGGCAGAGAGAATACGGGTCATGAACATCCGAAAATGGTGTGTGATCTTGGCTGCGTCCGCGACATGCAGGCGCGCCAGACGGCGACATTCTGGCGAGATTGCGCCTGAAAGTCACCACAGAATCACCCAGCGACCTGCCCGGTGTGTGCTCCAACCTCTGGATCGTGCGGCCGAGCGTGCTCTGGAATCGTCCGCGTTATTGGAACGGATCGGAGTGCGCGGGGTTGGTGATGAACGCTTCGTCGGTCAGCGACTCGAGGAAGGCGATCAGATCGGCGCGCCCTTGTTCGTCCATGGAGAACCCGCTGACGAAGGCGTTCTTGAGCGGGTTGGTCGAGCCGTCCCCCGCATAGGGGCCCTCGGTGATTCGACGTCCGCCGGCGGCGTAGTGGTCGATGACTTCGTCGAGCGTGGCGGCGCTGCCGTCGTGGAAGTACGGCGCGGTGAGGGCGATGTTACGAAGGGTCGGTGAGCGGAAGCGGCCCATGTCTTCGGGGCGGCCGGAGATGTCGATGAGGCCGGTGTTGTCGGCCGGGTACGCGCCCTCGCCGTCGATGTTGTAGAGCCCGGTGTTGTGGAACGCGAGCTCGGAGAAGGGCAGCCAGGAGTGGTTGTTCGAGTCGGTGAAATTGAATCCGCCGTGACAGTGGAAGCACTCCATTCCTTCGGAGAAGAACAGCCGCATTCCGCGTTTCGCCGAGTCCGAGAGGGCGTCTGCGTCGCCGGCGAGGAAGCGATCGTAGGGGGCGTCCGCGGAGATGAGCGAGCGCTCGAAGGCGGAGAGGGCTTTGGCGATGGTGTTGATCGTGATCTCGCCGCCAGCCTCGGGGAAGGCGTCGGCGAAGCGGCGCGGGTAGTCAGCGTCGGAGGCGAGGCGGGATACCAGCAGGTCCTCTTGGCCGGACATGCCGAGTTCGACGGGGTGCTCGCCGAACAGGGGGCCGAGCGCTTGGCTCTCCAGCTCGGTGATGAGCGGGTTGGACCAGTTGAGGCTCGCGTTGAAGGCGACGTTTCCGAGCGCCATCGCGCTGCGCGGGTGCAGCTCGCCGGTGGAGCCCATGGCGTTGCCGCGCCCGTCTGTAAACGCCGAGCTTTGCTCGTGGCACGAGGCGCAGGCTTGGGTCTCGTTGAGCGACAGGCGGGTGTCGTAGAACAGGTAGCGTCCCAGCTCGACCTTGGCCGCTGACATGGGGTTGTCGTCGGGGATCACGGGGATGGGGAAGTGCGCGGGCAGGTCCCACACCCATTCGTCGGCGCTGTTGGCTTCGTCGGTTCCACATGCGGCGAGCGAGGTGGCGAGCGCGAGGCTCATCACGGCCCACAGGCGGAGCGGGTGCCGGAAACGTTGGAGGGGGGTTCGCTCTCCCCCGGTGAGCGACGGACGCGAGGGCAGGTCTGTCATTGAGGCGCGCGAAAGACGCTCTGCTGGGCGTCGACGCCCACGGCGTTGAGGAGCGGCGCGCAGGCGTCGTTTTGTGGCTCGGACATGCAGCTCATGGCGACTCCGTCGGTGACCGCGCTGAGGTCGACGTCGGCGAGGAGCGCGGCGAGGTCGAGGGTCACCGGGTTGGTGAGCGGGTCGAAGCCGGTGACTTCGATGAGGGCCATATTGTCGGATTGGCACACAGGCGGTTCTCCGGGTTCGCCATCGCACTGGGTCGCGCCCAGGTGGAATCGAAGTGCGGACCCGTCCAGGGTCTCGCCTTCGAAGCGAACGTATTTGTAGCCGCTCATCCAACTCCAGAACATAGACGTAAACGAGAGCGGCGGGTTGGCCGTCGATGCGTCTGCGTGGTTGAGGAGCGCGGGGACACCGAGCTGGAATCGTACGCCGTTGTAGGTGCCGAGGGGGGCGGTGCCGACCACCTGCGCGTTGGTGGGGGCGTTTCCGTTCAGGCAGGGGCCGGAGCCGTCTTCGAAGTCGAGCAGCACCACGTTTTCGGTCTGCCAGATCGGGTCTTGCGACAGCGCCACGGGAACGGCGGTACCGTCGGCGGCGAGCAGCTCGAAGTCGTGCGCGTAGAGCCGAAGGTCGGCGCCGACGACGTCGACCTGGGTGGATCCGAGCGCCGGGAGCACGGCGCCGCAGGCGAAGGGCACGTCACCGGCCTGGGCGGCGAAGGTGAGCGTGACTTCGGGGTCGGTGGGGCTGTCGATGTCGGACTCGCTGCAGGCGGGGAGCGCGAGCAAGGCCAGTGCCGCAAGGGACGCGGCGGTGGGGGTGAAGCGGGCGGTGTTCGGGGGGAGCGTGGTCAATCGTTTTTGGTGGGCGGGCGTGGAAAGGGGCGCGGCATGGCGGTTCGTTCGGGGACGTAGCCGGCTTGCTGTTGGGCCGCTTGCTGTTGGGCCGCTTGCTGTTGGGCTGCGTGCTGTTGGGCCGCTTGCTGTTGGGCTGCGTGCTGTTGGGCCGCGTGCTGTTGGGCTGCGCGCTGACGTGCGGCTTGTTGCTGTTGCTGTGACACGGGATGCAGTCCCGAAGCCGAGTTTGAATTGCGTGGGACGGCCCGCGCGACCGGCGGCGCGCCGCTGGCCATTGCTCTATGGATGCCGGAACCCGCGGTACGATGCGTCGCGGATGCGCTTGCTGGAGGCACCGCGTGCATTCCGGAGCCGGAGCCACGTGCGGCGACGAGCCGCGCGCTGCCGGTCGCGCCGCGATGAATCCCGGAATCGACCTCTCGGAAGTCGTCGGCGGCGGCGGAGATCCGTCGGCGCTCGAATTCTAGGGCGGCCTTACTGCGCGGCATTACGCGGGCGACGGTTTCGTGCACGCCCGTTCCGCTTTCGCTGGCTTCGCGGTGGAATCCGGAGGCGTCGTCTGTGGCTGGCGGTGCGTTGTGGGCGCCGGAGCGTCGGCTGGCGTCGATGTTGGCTTGCTGGCTTCTGTGGTGGGTGTCGGTCGCGAGCCAGGTGGTGACCTCTGCCTCGTAGGCGCTGCGGCCGGTGATCCACTGGAAGAGGGGGCCTGCGATCTCCTTTTGCGCGAGGCCGAGTACGGGGCTCGGGTTTCCGATCACGCGCATGACCGGGCTGTGGGCCTTGGCGACTTCCGATTCGTCGGTCAGGTCGAGGTCTGCGGGCTGAATGCGGTTGCCGCGCGCGTCTTCAATCACGCGGACGACGGGCTTGTCGTATTCGCTTGGTGTGCTTCCGCTGCGGACCACGATGCCGCGGAACCCGCTGTTGAGTTCGACGCAGCTACCGCGCGGGATGAGGCCGATGGCGTCGATGAGTAGGTCGACGCAGTAGTGTCCGAGCGGGGAAGGTGCGTTGGCGTGGAGCCATGTGACGGCGTCGTCGGCGCCGAGCGGTCCGTTGCCGGTCCCCCAGGACACGAGGAGGACGAAGCGCCGCGCGACGCTGATGATGTGGGCGTCGACGGAGGGGTGGCTTTGGTCGGGGTAGAAGCGGTCGGGCGGCACGCCGGCGACGAGCGCTTGGGCCTCGTAGGCGATGATCGTCCGGTCGACCGAGTCGCCGCGCAGGCTGCCCATGGCCATGTGGATGATGGCGGTGGAGAGGGCGACGGCGGCGGGTTGATCGGGCGGGTGATTGGCGCCGGGGCGGTGCTTACCGACGTCGAGCAGCAGGGCCGACATGCACACGCGCGAGAGTGTGAGGTCGTGGTCGGTGAACCTTCGGGTCATGGCGACCGCGAGGATGGCCGTGTTGACGGCGAGCTTGGCGGGGTCGGGTTTGAGGTGCGCCGCGAAGATGACGTCGAACACGACCGGTCGGTCGGTGTAGTTCACGGTGGCGAGCTGCCGCGCCATGCGCTTGAAGTAGCCGGCGAGGTCGAAGCCGCCGCTGGAGATCGAGCTGAACAGGCGCCGGATGACCAGCACGGACAGCGCGTACGTGAGCAGGATGCGCTCAAGCTGGCTGAGTCGAGAGTCCTCGAGCCCGAGCAGGAGGTTCGGGTTGATGAGGCGCAGTCGAATGTTGGGGGTGAGGAACCCCATGTCGTCGACGTAGCTGGCCGCGTTTTCGCGGTCCATGAACAGCTCGAGCAGCTTGTGCAGGTCGGTGGCGACGACGCCGTTCTCGATGGTGATCGAGTTGACCCCGGTCTGCGTGAGGAACGTGGAGAACTCCATCGCGGACTCGTACACGTCCGGCGGCGCGCGCAGGAGTTGTCCGCTCACGATGCAGGTGTCCTCGGCGAAGATGAAGGTGATGCCGTCGTCTTCGAAGCGGTCGAGCTCTCGGAGTGCGTTGAGCGTGGCGCGGATGGAGAGGCCGATGGCCTCGTTGCCGAGCGCGTGCATTTCGCCGACGCGGAACAGCCGGTAGAGGGCTTGGATGATGCCCTGGATGAGCTTCGGGTCGAGTTTGCCGGTTTCCATGTTAGCGATCCTCCGATGACTTCCGCTGGGCGATCGTAACTTCGATGTCGGCGATGCGCTGGGCGACGATCTGGTGTGCGCCGGTCGCGGAGTCGCGCAGGGTGGTAGAGTTCCACCACCGCTTCTTGGATGCCGTGGCTAGGGCGTCGAGGGCGACATCGCTGAGCGCGAGGTCTTGGAGGACCTCGACGGCGGCAACGCGCGAGGCGTCGAGGTCGTCGTTGGCCACGAGGCCGTGCGAGGTGACCAGCTCGCAGAGCGCGGCCTCGGCTTTGTCGGGCTGAATCTGCCAGACGGTCCACATGACCGCTTTTCGTTCGGCGACGGGGAGCTGGTGGAACCCGCGTTCGTTGAGTCGCGCGAACAGATCTTCCGCAGCGAGCATGAGCTTGTTGCGGCCGATGGCCTCTACCGCGCGTTGCCGGATGTTCGGTTCGTCGTGCCGGATGAGCTCCTTGAGCACGCGGTACGAGCGGCGCGGGGCGTAGCGCGCGAGCACCTCGGCGGCTTCTACGCGGAGCTTGGGGTGGGGGCTCTGGAAGGCGTGCTCCAGCGCCGCGACGGAGTCGGCGCGCAGGTGTTCGGTGAGGATCGCGATGAGGTTGCTGCCGAGCAGCGGGTGGGCGGTCGCGAGCAGCTCGCCGATCATGTTCTGGTGGCCGGAGGCGTTCCGCGACACGTAGTCGAGCAGGATGCTGAGCATCGTGCGATCGTGCGAGTGTGAGATGGCCTCGATGACGACCGACATGTGCTCGCCGTCGACGTGTTGCAGCAGCCGTCCGACGCGGTCGGCGAGGAACGGGAGCTCTTGGCCGTAGAGGATGCGTTGGCCCTTGGGCACGAGAATCCGCATCAGCTTTTCGAGTCGACCTTCTTGGCTGAAGGGCAGGGCGAGACGCGCGAGGACGCGTGGGTCGTCGAATCGTTCGGCGAGTGAGCCGAAGACTTCGAGTGCGTCGGCGAAGTGGCCTTCGTCACCAAACGCGTGCTCTACGAGCTGGTCGTAGGGGCCGAGCACCATCTCGATATCGCCGACATGGAGGGCGTTGGGGATGGCGCGAGCGAGGACGTCGGCGATGCGGCCCCGCCACATAGGGATGGGGTTGAAGAGGGCTTCTCCGAGGCCTTTTTGGACGACGGGGCTGAGGTTGAGCAGGGAGCCACGGCTGATGACGTAGTCGGCGGTGGCCTCGTCGCTCTCTTGTGGCGCGTCTGCTGCGACGGCCTCGTGGTTGCCTGAGAGTTTGGACTGGATGGTGCTGCGGAGCTGTCCGATGGCGGAGGCGCGCATGGCCTGCAGCTCTTGGTCGAGCATCTCGTAGTCGTCGGCGTCTTGGAGCACGACTGCGCTGACGAGGTCGCAATGCACGTGCGTGAACTCGTGGCCCCAGTACTTGGTGGCCATGTCGTCTTCGATGGCCAGGTCCTGTTCAGGGTCGAGCGTGAGCCACCGGAGGAACGTGCGGGCTTCTTCGTCTGTGATGCCGGGCAGCAGGTGCATCTTGCGGAAGCCGGCATCGAACAGGTTGTAGGTGATGCGGTCGAGCGGCGCGGTGGGCTGCCAGAACGCTTCTCCTCGAAACTCGAATGAATACGGGCGGTTAATCCAGAAGATGCCCTCTGCGTCGTCGGCCGCTGCGGCGATGACCTTGTCGACAAGGTGGGAGAGTCGGACTTCGGTTTCGGCGTGGTCCCAGCCGTGTCGTCGCGCGCTGTAGAGCACGTTTTCGACGAGTCGGAAGAGGGTGCGGAGGATTTCGGCGGAGCGCCACGCGCCGGTCTCTTCGTTCTCGAGTTCGTCGCGCGAGGCGTAGAACTGGCGCAGGATTCCGGCGAGTCGGGCTTGGCGGTCGGGCAGGTTCGCGGCGTCGATTCCGCGGTTTCGGAGCAGGGTGACGAGCTCGTCGCGCATGGCGACGAGGCTGGGGAACCGGTCTCCGGGGGACTTGGCGGTGGCGTAGTTGACGATGGCGGCGGCTTCGGCGCTGACGCGGGCGTTTACGTGTCGCGGGTCGAGCGGCACGGCCTGGTAGGCGATGGCGGTGGCGGTGAAGGCGGCTTCGAGCTCTTGGCCTTCGTTCCAGGCGGCGGATGGCGCGGCGGGGGTGACGCGGGCGCCGGTCAGGAGGGTGAGCAGGAGGGCGCCGACGGACCACACGTCGCTGCGGGCGTCGCCGTAGGCGCCTTCGTGGGCGATGAGTTCTGGGGCGACGCCGCCGTGCAGGTCGGAGCGGAGCGTGAGCAGGTCGAGGGATTCGAGCTCGGAGTCGACGAGCGCGGAGCCGAAGTCGAGCACCTTCACTTCTCCGTCGACGGTGAGGAAGACGTTGGTGGGGTGCACGGTGCGGTGCACGACGCCGCGCTGGTGGCAGGCGTCGAGCACGTCGATGAGGGCGACGGCGAACGAGAGCGCGGCGTTCTCTTCGAACGGGCCCTCGGCGAGTTCGACGAGTCGGGCCGCGCTTCGGCCGACCACACGTTCGCAGACGATGAATGGCTCTCCGCCGTGGGTGACGTCGTTGAAGAGGATTTTTACGACGCCGGGAAGGCTGAGTTTTCGGGCGAGGATGGCTTCGCGGAAGATGCGTTTTCGGATGCCTTCGTCGTTGCGCAACTCCGCGTGGAGCACCTTGACCATGGCGCGTTCGGCGTCCTGGTTCGAGGCGGCGTATAGGTTGGACTGCGGGCCGTGGTCGAGCAGCACGTCCATGCGCCATCCGGCGAGGATCATGCCTTGTCGGGGGTCCTTTTCGAGTTCCTCTTCGTCCTCGCCGCTCGACTCCACGGCTTCTGGCGCGGTCTCCTCCACGCTCATGGATTCGTGCGTTGACCGACGGGGCGGGACCGCGACGCCGGGGAGCGGATCGCTGTGGACCTCCGCTTCGCTACCGGTCGCGTACCGGGTCGGCGGAGGTTTGGGGCCCCCGGTGGTCGAGGAACTGCCTGGGTTGGGCGGGTCGTGGGTCATGCCTCGGCCGGGTCGGTGTGCGGAGCCTATAAGGTAGGCGACCGCGTGGGGGCACGGCAAGGACCGGCGTGAGAATCGGCGCGGTCTAGGGCTGTGCTTCTACCTGGACAACCTGTCCACTCTCTAGCCGGAAGGCGGACAGCTGGCCTCCCCACACGCAGCCGGAGTCGAGCGCGACGAACCCGGGGCCGCGTCGGAGCCCCAGCGCGGCCCAATGACCGAACACGATGGTGTCGGGATCCGTGCGTCCCTGGAACCACGGTCGGAGGGACTCGGGGGCGTTGCTTGGCGCGTCTTTGAACGCGCGGTCGGCCCGCCCGTGGGCGTCGACCATGCGCAGGGTGGTGAACGCGGAGGCGGCGCGCACGGTGGGGTCATCTTCGCGGGCGAAGACGCGTTGGAGGAAGGTCTGCCAGTGGTCGCCGCGGAGCTCGGCTTCTACTTGTCGCGCGTGGGCCTCTGCCTCGTCGAGGGACCAGGCGGGCGGGATGCCGGCGTGGACCATGGTGAAGCCCCGTTCGCGCCACATGAGCGGCTGCGCGCGCAGCCAGTCGATGAGTACGTCGGCGTCTTCTGCGTCGAGGATGGGTTGCAGGGTGTCGCCTTTCTTGTGCTTTCGGAGGCCGGCGGCGACGGCGAGCAGGTGCAGGTCGTGGTTGCCGAGCACCACGCGGATGGTGTCGCGGTTGCGGTGCGCCCATCGCAGCGTGTCGAGGGATGCGGGGCCACGGTTGACCAGGTCGCCGGCGAGCCAGAGCTGGTCGCGGGCGGGTTCGAACTCGATCGCGCGGAGCAGTCGTTGGAAGGGCTCAAAGCAGCCTTGAATGTCTCCGATTGCCCAGGTGGCCATGCGATAGGGGGGAGGAGGTGCGATGAGAGCGCAGAGCGCCCCACAGAGGGAGTACGAGATGGTCTGGTAGAGTGGCCGCGAGTTGGCAACGGGGCCGTCGATCCCGTATGCTGTTCGCGCGGTTTGGCTCGGCTGCCAACTGCAAACTGCGTCGATGTGTTGCTAGGTCGTACCTGGTCGCACACCGGCGCGAAGATAGATTCCGACTACAGTTCCGACGCGGCTCGACGGCCGCACCGATGACGGAGAACTCGATGGGCAACGGTGACGATCGCGATAAGAACGGGCTGAACGACGCTTGGCCTGTGAGCCCGGAGTCGGAACGCGACTCCCTCGCGGACACCGGGGCTGCGCGCCCGGACGGTAGCCTGAGCGATTTGGTTGGCGGCGGGCCGGTCTTTGACCTGCAGTTGGCGCCTCCGACGGCGACCGCCGATGGCACGCCCGGCTTGGACGACGACGTCGCTCCCTTCGAGCCGGAGCTCCCGCCGACCGCGGCCGGTTTTGCGGGTGCGCCGGCCTGGGCCAGCGCGGAGACGGGCAACGCCGCTGTCATCGATGACCACGTCCCGCGCGACGTGGGTCGCGACGTTGGCAACGCGACGCAGTTGGGGACGGCGCTGGATGTCGAGCCGGCGTACGCCGCCGGTCCCGAGCCGCTCTCCGGCTCGTGGAGCACGCTGGACGCCGCGCTCGATGTCGGTGAGCCCACGCCGATCACGCCCGTGACGCCCGTCCGCTCGAACATGCCCGCAGTGCCGTCGTCAGATTTCAGCGATGTGCTCGATGACTCCGCCGAGAGCGCCGCCGTCGACCTCGCGCTTCGTCCGGCGACCGAGCCGGTGGTGGTTGTCACGTCGCCGCCGATCCCGGCCGCCGCGTTCCGGGACTCCGAAGACACCGGTCCGCCTCGGCAGGTGCTCGGCTCCGACAGCGGCGCTGGCAGCGCCGTGGATTCCGACAGCGGAGCTGGCAGCGCCGTGGATTCCGAAAGCGGCTCCTTCAGTCGGGAAGGAAGCGAATCGGGCAGCGGTTCGGAGAGCGACAGCGGTGCGTTCACCCGCTCGGAGAGCGGTTCCGGCAGTGGGTCGGGCAGCCGCTCGGAGAGCGGATCGTTCAGCCAGTCCAGCAGCCGCTCCTCCAGCGGTGCGCACGCGCGCACCGACGAGTCGTTCAACACGGACTCTTCGGAGCTCGACGCGGCCCCGGCCGGCGTTGGTTCCCCCGCACAGACGCTGTCCGACGGCGATGTGACCGGCGCGGCGCCCGCCGTTCGCGCCGAGCTCCCCGGCTCCGGGATCTGGGACGCGGCTGAGCCAAGCTCCGCCGGGCTCGAGGAGAGCGGTGAGATGACCTACTTCCGCTCTGCCGCGGAGATGCAGGACCGGCCGAGCGGTCGGGTGGCGCTGGACTCGTCCGAGCCGCGGCGCAGCGTCGCGACGCCGTTTGGTGTAGATCAGGTGTCGGTGATGATCACCGTCCCCGAGGTCGAGGGTGGCCTGCCTGAAGGCGAGTTCCACTGGGCCAACCAGTTCGACCTGTTCCGCCAAGAGGCGCTCAAGCTGGGGCGCTCGAAGCGCTGGCGTCGCCTGGCTGCGGTGACCGCGCACGCGATCGTCAACGCGCCGTACTCGCAGGGGGGCACGCGCACGGCGATGCTGCTCGACCTTGCGCGCATCTACCGCGACCGCCTCAAAGACATGTCGCTCGCTGAGGAGGCCTTCCTCGCCGCGGCCCGCGAAGAGCCCGAGAACGCGGAGGCCATCGCCTTCCTGTATGGGCGCTTCGAAGAGCGGGGTGATTACCGCGCCATGTACGAGCTGTTCTTCCAGGCGGTGTCGTCCACCTGGGACCCGGACGACCGCTTGGAGTGGACGCGTCGCGCGGCCGAGATCGCACACACGCGGTTGCGCGATGTGGATGCCGGCACGCGGGCGTGGGAGCAGCTCTGGGGCCTCGCGGACGCCGAGGAGGAGGTCGCGCTCGAGCTCACGCGCTACTACCGTATCGGCGAACGCTGGCCGGCGCTGGTCGCGTTCTTGGACGAAGCGGCGAAGAACTACGAAGGAGCGACACAGCGGGTGCTGCTGCGCGAGCTCGCCGAAGTGCATTTGTCCGGCAACAACGACCCGGCGGGCGCCGCGGACGTGTTGCAACGCATCACGGCGGATCAGCCGAACGACCCGCTGGTGATTCATCAGCTCGCGCGCATCTACACGTCGTCTCGCGCTTGGGCCGACCTCGAAGCGCTCGGCACCGATGTGCCCGAGGGGGTCTCGGAGGCCGACACGATGGCGCGTCGGCACCTGTCGGCCAGCGCGCTCTGGGACGCCGGGCGGTGGGAGCAAGCGGCTCGCGTTTACGCGCTCGTGCTCGCCGCCGAGCCCGACGATGCGACCGCCCGCGAGCGCTATCACGCACACTTGGAGGAGTCCGGCCAGCACGAGGCGCTCATCGGTTCGCTGCTCGGTCGTGTGGACGCCATCGAGGGAGACGCCGCGCGCGCGGACCTGCTGCTGCGCGCGTCCACGATCGCGGAGGATGCGCTTGGCGATACCGCGCGGGCGATCTCGCTGCTGGAGCAACGCCACGAGATCGTAGCGCCGGATGCTTCGAGTCTGCAGCGGCTGGCTGCGCTGTATGAGGCGCAGGGCGATGACTCCGGTCTGCTGCGTTCGCTCGACGGCCTGCGCTCGCTCGCGGTGTTCCCCGAGCAGCGGTTGGAGATTTTACGGCGGCTGGCCCGTCACTCGATGGACCGCGCCGACGACGAGGCGACCGCCGAGGCATGTTGGAAGGAGATCCTGTCGATCGACGCCAACGATATGGCGGCGCGCGAAGAGCTCATGGCGCTGCACCAGCGGCGTGGCGACTTTGAGGCGCTGAACTCGGCGTTGCTGCGCCAGATCGTGCTCACGGACGACGATGAAGACGCGCTGCGCTTGAGCCGGATGGCGGCGCAGAACTTGGACACCAACTTTGAGGACGCGCAGCGCTCGATCGAGGGTTGGCGTCGGGTGCTGGACTACGCACCGGCCGACGGAGCCGCGCTCGCCGCGCTCTCTCGGCTGTATGCGCAGCTCGGCGACCGGAAGCGTCAGATCTCGGTGCTTGAAGAGCGCATCCAGGTGTTGGATTCGCCGGCCGAGCGGTCGACGCTGGCGCTGGAAGTTGCGGCGCTGTGGACGGAGTCGGATGCGCCGTTCGCCGCTGCGGCCGCGTATGAGCGGGTCCTGCACTGGGAGCCTGCGAATCGGGTCGCGCTGGACGGATTGCTGAGCGTCTATAGCGCCCACGACCGCGACGATTTGGCGCTGGCTGCGCTCGATCAAGCGCTGGGCGGCACGGACTCCACGGATGAGAAGGTGGCGTTGCTGCGGCGGTCGCTGTCGCTGGAATCTGCGGACGCGCTGGCTGACCGGTTCGCGCGCCTTCGCCGAATTCACCTGTTAAATCGGGAGGATACGTCGGTTGTTGCCGAGCTTCGTGAGACCGCTGAGGCGGGCGGGCTGTGGGAGAGCTACGCGGCGGTGTTGGAGTCGCTGATCAGTGAGCTGCCGCCCGGTGAGGCCCGCAGCGCGCGTATCGACGAGCTGGGGACGGTGCTGTCGGAGCGGTTGAACTCGCCCGACCGCGCGTACCTGTTGTTGCAGTCGCAGCTGTGGGGGCCCGAGACCGAGAGCGCGTTGGAGCCGCTCACTTCGTTGGCCGGGCGCACGGGCCGCTACGAAGACGTGCTCGCGCTGTTGGGCACCCGCACCCGCGCGTCGATCGATAGCAAGACGCGCGTGTCGACGATCAAGGCGCGCGCGGCGATGTTGGAGCTGCAGCTGGAGACGCCGGTTCGGGCGTTCGCTGAGCTGCGCCGCTTGCTGGAGATCGCGCCGTCCGATTGGGCGCCGCTGGAGAGCATGGAGCGGTTGGCCGAGTCGCATGAGCTCTGGCCGTCGCTTGTTGATGTACTTATGGAAGTGGGTGACCGCTGTCCTGAGGAGTCTCGTCGCGCCGAGCTTCACGCGCGGATCGAAGCGATCGCGCGGACGCAGCTGGACGATGTGCCGCTGGCGTTCGCTCGCGTGACGTCGCGCTTCCGCTTGACGCGTGACAACGCGACGCTTCGGGAGCAGCTGGAGCGGGACGCGGAGGCGCATGGCCTGTGGTCGTGGGTGCTTCCGGTGCTCGAGGCCGCGTGCCTGGCGGATCTGTCCGAGGCGACGGCCGATGACCTGGCGGAGGTGGCGCGGTTGTACGCGGAGAAGGCGGACGACAAGGTGCGCGCGTTCGACCTGTACACGCTGGCGTTCGCGGCGGCTCCGGAGTCGGAGTCGTTGCCGGACCGCTTGGCCGCGTTGGTCGATGAGGTGGGTGCGCACGAGGAGCTGGCTCAGTCGCTCCGCCGCGCCGCTGCGATGTGCGACACGGTGGAGCGTGCGGTGGATCTGCTGCGCCGAACGGCCGCGCTGTACGAGGGACACTTGGATCGCCCGGCGGACTTTGTGGACGTTCACCGGCGCTTGTTGGAACTGCAGGACGACGAGCTCGCGTCGCTTGAGGTGATGATCGGCTCGCACCGCGAGCGTTCGCAGTGGCACGACCTGCGCGACCGGCTCACCCGTTGGGTTGAGGTCAGCGAGCCGAGCGCGCTGCGCCAGCTTCGGCTGATGGAGATCGGCCGGATTTCGGAGGAGGAGCTCGACGACGTGCACCGCGCGTTGGACGCGTACGGTCAGGTGCTCGCGGAGGACCCGGAGCAGAGCGACGCGCACGCTCGCGTTGAGGCGATCGTGAAGGATCTGGACGATCCGCGGTTGCGGCTGGAGTTCCTGGAGATGGAGCTCGCGCGTGCCAACGATGTGGACAAGTCGGAGCTGGAGCTGTCGCTTGCGCGTCTGCGGCTGGAGCGCATGGACGACACAGAGGGCGCTATTGGGACCCTGCGGTCGTTGGTCGATCGCGAAGGTGTGATGAGCCCCGGTTTCGAGCCGCTCGCTGAGCTCTATCGCTCGTCGGGCGCACAGGCGGAGCGCGTGGCGCTGCTCATGGAGCGCGCGGACGCCGAGTCGGATGCGGAGGCCAAACGCGCGACGCTACGCAGCGCGCTGGAGGAGTCGCTCCGGTTCGAAGGCGAGTCGTCGGAGATGCGCGAGCGGGTGTTCCGCGCGTTGCTTGAGGTCGACGAGAGCGACGTGACGCTGCACCGGCAGTTGGCGCAGCTGCTCCGCGGTGAGCAGCGCTACGAAGAGCTGGCCGCGCTGCTCGGAGAGACCGCCGAGTTGGTGGCGGACCCGGTGGAGCGCTACGAAGTGCGCATGGAGCGTGCGCGGCTGCTGCACCACAACCTGAAGCTCACCGACGACGCGTTCGTGGTGTGGACGACGGTGTTGGAGGAGCAGCCGGAGGACGAGGCGGCGATGCTCAGCCAGGCGTTCGCGCGCTACCAAGCGGGCGATGTCGCGGACTACGTGGCGCGGCGTACGGTGTTGGCGCGCACGTTGGACCCGGAGGAGGGCGCCTTGGTGCTGTGCCACCTGGCCGAGGTGTGTGACGAAGCTGGCGAGATGTCTAATGAGGTCGCGGACTTGTACCGTGAGGCGCGCCGGATGGACTCCGGCTGCGAGCCTGCCAAGGCGGCGCTCAAGGGCATCGGTCGACGCAAGAAGGAGCTTCGCCCCGAGGCCGCGCTGCTGCCGGTCGAGGGTGAACGCGACATGTCTTGGAGCGAGCGTGGGGCGGCCCTCCGAGCGCTCGGAGACGAGGCGTTGGCGACGGACCTTCAGGCCGCGATCGGCTGGTACCGCCGCGCGATCGCGACGGACGTAAACGAGGTGGTGTCGTGGGATGCGCTCGCTGCGGCGTACGACCGCACGAACCTTGCGGATGCGGCGTACCGGGCGCGGGTCCAGGCGCTGCAGGCGCTTCGTCGCTCGACGCCGCTGTCGCCGGAAGGTGGCGACGCCGAAGCGGAGCGGTTGCTGGCGATCGCTGGCGCTGCGCCGAACTCGGGCTCTCAGTCGGAGTACGAGCGCATCATCCGGCGCGTGCACTCCATCGCGCCGACGCACGCGGGAACCGCGCTGGCGGTGGCCGAGCTGATGATCGAGCGCGGCGAGGTGGCCGACGCGGCGGCGCTGCTGGATGCGCTGGTCTCGCGGCACACCGCGAAGATCCCGGCGAGCATTCTGTCGGACGTGTACTTCGCGCGGGGACGTGCCCACGAGCTGCTGGGCTCGGCTGATGAGGCGATGGACAACTACCGCGCCGCGCTGCGGGAGCGGGTGTTGTTTGCGCCGGCGCTGCGGGCCTACGCGGGCCTGCTCGGCGAGAGCGGTCAGACCACCAGCGCGATCGAGCATTTGATTCGTGCGCTGGTCACCGAGAGCGCGCCGGAAGCGCGCGCGACGCTGTTCTTCGACCTGGGCGTGCTCTGGGAAGACGGTGTGCGCGAGCCTGGCGAGGCCGGGGCGTGCTTCGAGCTGGCGCGGGCGTCCGGGCTGGCGACACGCGAGCTTATGCTGCGGGTGTTCAAGCACTTCCAGCGCACGGGACAGCTCCAGCAGGGGCTCGACGTGGTGGATACGCTGCTCGAGTCGGCCAGCGAGCCGTCCGAGTTGGCGTCGCTGTGGCTGGCCCGCGGTGAGATCTACTCCACCCACGAAGGGCGCGAAGAGGAGGCGGTCGAGGCGTTCGACATGGCGCTGAGCTACGACCCGGACCTGAACGCGGCGCGCTCTGCGCTCGCGGTGGTGCTGGAGCGTCGTGGTGATTGGGACCAGCTGTTGCAGATCCTCGAAGCGATCGCTGAGTCGGAGGTGGGCGAGCCCGCGGAGCGCGCGTCTGCGTTCTTGCACATGGCGCGGATCGCGACCGGCCAGTTGGACGACCTGGAGCGCGCGGAAGAGTTCCTGCGGGCGTCGATTGATGCCGACCCGTCGCTCGAAGCGCTGCAGCTGCTCGCCGAGGTGATCGCCGAGACGAGCGGAGGTGGTGACGAGCACCGCGAGCTGATCGGTCAGCTCGTTGCGCTGGGGCCGCCATGGTACGAGCACGCGACCGCGCTCGGCCGCGCCGCGTTGGAGGATGAGCCGTCTTACGCGTGGAGCCTGCTGGCGCCTGCGCTGATGATTCGGTCGTCGGACGACGAGCTCAAGGCGCGCCTCCGAGACATGCGTCGCGACCACGAGCGGCCGCCGATTCTGGTGCTGCCGATGGAGCACGACGCGCGTGCCTGGCCGGCCGAGTTTGAGGCGCTGCAGAGCGTGCTCGAGCGGCTCGATGAGGTGGTCAGCCTGGGCGTGTCCGAGCTTGAAGCGCTCGACGTGGATGGCGTGACGGACGTCAGCGTGCACTCGAACATTGGGCGTACGTTCGCGTCGTTCGTCGTGCGGAGCGGCCTCGAAGGATGCTCCTTGCATCGCTCGAACAACATTGTGGAGCCGGTGCGGCTCGTGAACCGCGAGGAGGGGCCGGCCGTGGTCATTCGCGCGGACGTGTTCCAGCAGCTGGCGCGTGCCGAGATCGGCTTCATGCTGGCGTACGCGAGTGAGCTCGCGCGCCCGGGCAACCGCGGTATGGCGGCGACGCCTCCGGCTGAGCGCATCCACTTGCTGGAGGGCCTGCTCAGCGCGGTGGAGGTCTGCGAACCTTCGTCACCGGCGGCCGAAGCGGTCGCGAACGTGATCCGTGGCGCTTGTGACGCGGCGACGCTGGAGCGTTGGGGCGAGAGCCTGATCGGACTCGCGGACGAGGACGTGGACACGCTGGCGGAGCGCTACTGGACCACCGTGGTGCATCGCGCGCTGCGCATGGGATTGGTGGCGGGTGCAGACCTGTTCCAAGCCGTGCGGTTGGTGGCGCGTATGCAGCCGGTTGAGCTGGAGCGCCCCGGCGTGTTCGAGGACGACTCGGGCTTCGACGCGTATCTGTCGCAGTCGACGGACCTGATCGAGCTCGTGCGGTTCGCCGCGTCGCCGGAGTTCGCGCGACAGCTCGGCGAGGCCAGCGAGGTGTAGCCCGCGCGCCGGCGTCCGCTTTGGGCGGGCGCTGGCGAGCGCGGTTTGAGCGGGGCCTGTGCGCGCTTACGAGCGGGGCCTGTGCGCGCTTACGAGCGGGGCGCCCGGTAGGTGCCGGAGCCACGGCCCGGCGCGTCGCGTTCAGCGCGCTGACTGAGCGACTGTTGTCCGCGCTCGTTCGCCGTGCCGACCACGGGGTGCGTCAGATTGGTGAACGCAGTGAAGGCGGAGGCGGCTGCGGTGGCGTCGCCTTGCTGCTGTGCTGCGGCAGAGATTCCGAGCCACGCTTCGTGCTGCAGCGGGTTGGCGCGGAGCAGGGCGGAGTAGGCGTCGCGGGCGTCTACGGTGCGGCCGAGCGCGAGCAGGTTCTGGGCGATGGCCGTACGAACCTCCAGGCGTGCGCGGACGCGGGTGGGCAAGGAGTGCAGCCAGTCCAGCGCTTGCCGAAACTCTTGCATGGTCGCGAGCGCGCGGGCCTTGAGGAGGCTCGCGTCGGGGTCGAACTTCGCGGTCAGCGCCTCGACGACGGTGATGGCCTCCGCGGGTCGTCCTAGCGCGATGTATAGCGCGGCGAGACCTAGGCGGCTGTTGCGCTCGTCCGACGCGGCGATGGCGTGCCGGAAGCAGAAGGCGGCCTCGTCGAGTCGGCCTTGGAACGCGAGCTGCCAAGCGTCGTGTACGAGCGCGTCGGCGTCGGCGCTTTGGGCTCCGGTGGTGCGTGGGGCGGGCGCCAGTCCGGAGCCGGCACGCGCGCCGCCGTTCCGCGGGGTCGGGGACTCGCTGACGGCGTTCTTGGCGCCGGAGCCGACGAGTGGGAAGTCGTCGGTCGCCCATTCCTGGGTGATGACCACTTCGGGATCGAGGGACTCGATGGTGGGGCGATCTTCCTGCTTCTCGTTGGCGATGCTCTGCGCCAACGCACGGGCCCGATAGCGGACGAGCTGCGAGAGCTCTTGGTCCTCGGGGTGCACCCGCTTGAGCGCCTGCTGATACGAGTACTCGGCCTCCGTTCGCTTTCCGACGCGCTCGGCGATCATGCCGCTACAGAGCCACGCTTCGGCGAGGTGCGGCTCGATGCGCAGGGCGGTATCGAGGAACCGCTGGGCGACGTCGAGCCGGTCTCGGCGCATGAAGTCGGCGGCTTGTCCGACCCAGGCCATCGCGTCGCTGTGGTCGCCGTGGCGTGGGACGTTGGATTCGATCTCGGCGATGACGCCGAGCAGTGGGCTGGAGTTGCCGTCCTTCATCCGCCGGTAGGCGCGCTCGAGCGGGAGGATGCGGCCATGTCGTCCGAGCGAGAGGACCACAAAGAGGGGCTTGCCCATGTGTTGCGGGTCGTCCTTCCACTCACCTCCGAAACGCACTCGGATGACCTCGCCCAGGTATGAGCCGATGAGGATGATGCTGCGTCGGTGCGCCTCGTTCGGCTTCCACTGCGGCGTCGTCGGGTCGATTCCGCGGGCGCCGAATTGCTCGGCGAGCAGGATGTCGAGGGTCGCCAAGCTCGCGGTCGAGAAGTCGAGGTTGAGCCCGTCCGTTCGGAACGTGGCGACCGCCTCGTCGGCGACGGCCTTGTGGTCACACAGGGAGGTGACGGTCGCGCCGTGTCGCTTGGAGCGTACTTCTGTCGGTTCCGGGAGCCCGAACGGGTTCGAGGGGGATGTGCGACTGGTTGGCGTCACCGCAGCTCCGCATCCCGGACACTGCAGTGCAGTGGCGGTAAGCGCGCGATTGCATTGCGGGCACTTGTCGGGCATGCGTCACCGGGGTTGTGAACATGGGCAGCATACCCGACGGCGGCGGGGTTCTGGAAGCATGTCCTTTGTCCCGATGAGGCGCCTGCGCGGTAGTCTACCAACCGGTTCTGAGGCGGTAGGTGATGTACGCTGTGCCGGTGCCGACCAGCGCGCCGGTGAGCACGTCGGTGAGCCAATGCCGCCGTCCGGCGACCCGCAGGTAGCCGGTGAATCCGGCGAGGGTGTAGGCGGTGAGCGGGATGGCCCAGTCGTTGTTTCCGCCCCAGCCGTACTCGTGTGCGTAGATGGAGATGAGCGTCGCGCTGGCGAACGCGGTGGAACTGTGGCCGCTGAAGAACGACGCGAACGCTTCTTCGCCGTGGGCCGCAACGCCGTCGGGCCGCTCGCGTCGCACCACGTGTTTGACGAGCCCGGTGACGAGCTGCGTGGTCGCGAGCGCTTCTAGGCCGACGAGGCTGCCGTTCTGCGTGCCGAGCGACATGTCGAGGTTGCCGAGCGGGGGGGCCGCGACTGCGCCGAGCATGAAGCCGCGGAGCAGCCAGTCGGACGTGCGGGCCGCCGCGCGTGTGTTGCGCCAGTCGAGGGCGTCGCGCGCGGCCACGTCGAGTACGAACGGGTGAGACTCTCGTTCCGCAGGGGCAGGGCTGATGAACAGCAGGCCTAGGTCGATCGGCAGGGCGACGCCCAGATACGCCGCGTCGCCCGCGTTGGGCGCGATCATGGTTTCGAACGCGTTCTGTGCGGACCCGGTCGCCGGAATCATGCAGGCCAAAACGAGGGCCATGAGCGCGGTGGCGATGGCGCGCGGGGCTCCGAGCAGCGACCGCGAAGCGCGCGTGGGCGGGTTCCAGGTGGGGCGCGTCATGGGCGATTTCCGGGGGGCGTGTTGTCCGCGGGGCGTTCGATTCCAACGAGGCGGAAGCCGCGTTCGCCGAGGTCGTAGAAGTGCAGACGGGCGGGCGGGATGCCGGGCGCGCCGGGCTCGGGGACGAGCGTGATGTCGGTGATCTGATAGCGGGACGGGTCGTCGTCCGCAGCGCCGGGCGCGATGGCGGACCGCTGGCCCTGGTCGCCCACGAGGGAGATGCACACCCTGCGTGGGTCGCTGACGGCGTCGGTTTCGTGTCGAATCCAGCGTGGGTTGGTCCAGTCGTTCGTCCACGTGGCGGTGTCGTAGCGCACGGCCGTGGGGCGGGTGACGCCGGTCATGGTGGAGAGGTCTTCGAAGCACACCGTGGTGCCGTCGGGTTGGACCTCGAAGTTGGCCAGCGGGCTGCGCTCGGCCAGGTGGTGCGCGAGCAGGCGTTGGCGGCGGGCCATGAGCACGCGGACGAGCTCGTCCTGGAGCGTTTGGTCGGAGATCTGGCTCTCTCGGAGCATCACGCGGACGGCGTGTTCGTCGAACCGGGCCAGGATTCGCGCGCCCCATGCGCCGTCGTCTCCGCGCATCGCCGCGAACGCAGGGTTGGGGTAGCCGGCGTGATAGCGGTCGGGCACCAAGCGTTCGGCGTCGAAGTAGCCGAGCGCGTTGGCGACGGGCGAGATGGCGGCGGTCTCCCACGGGCGGGTGATACCGCCGAGCGAGAAGAAGTCGGCGGCGACGTGGGCGGCGTCGAAGTAGAACGAGTTGCCGAACCTGCGGGACAGCGCGTCTTGGGCCCACTGGCTGCCGAGGCAGTCGCCGAAGTCGAGGAAGTAGTGCCGGACGAAGGTGCGTTCGCCTTCTTCGACCAGAATGTTCAGCGAGTTTTGCTCGCGGGCGTCGAAGTGGTTGAGCCAGGCCGCGATGACTTCGGAGCCGCGCAGCTCGCGCCGATCCTGGTGGCGGATCACGTCGTTGGGGTCGTCTCGCCGTCGCCCTTGGTAGGTGAACGGGCCGATGGGGATACCGGGCAGGAAGAGGCTGGCGGAAGCGCGGTAGCGGCCATCTTCGAGGCGGATTCCGGACTCGAGGATGCCTTGGATGTGGTGGTCCTCCATGGGCACGTCGTTGCCGATGGCGTCCTCGGTTTCCGCGTCGTCGCCGATGGTGAGCACGGCGGGGTCGAAGTAGACGACCACGTTGCACGGCGACCAGTATCCGGCGGCGTGATAGACGCGCGATCCGAACACGTCGGCGGCGGTGGCGCGCTCGTGCATCTCTTCGCCGTCGAACTTGAGCACCCAGCCGCGGCCTTGTTCATCGCGGATGACGAAGCCGGGGTTTGCGCCGTTGGGCTTGCCGGCGATCACGGTCCAGGCGCCGTTCTCGTCGAGCGTTTGCTCGGGGCACGCGCCGCGCTGGAGCGCTTCGTCGGTCATGTCGAACAGGCCCAGACGGTTGGTGAACCAGCTGGAGTCCGGGACCTCGTCGAGCGCGTTTACGTTGGTGGCGGGGCCGGGCACGTCGACCGACAGGTAGCGGCTCATGGGGATGAACGCCGTCTGGTCGATGGCGTCCCAGGCGAAGCCGGAGAAGTACGTGGGCAGCGCCTCAGGGAGCCCGGTTTCGTCCGGGTCGACCCAGAGCGGGTCCTGTAGCGGGAATGTGCGGAGTTCGGGTCCGCCGCACGCCGCGAGCGTGAGCAGGAGGGTGCCCAGCGTGGCGCTCAGTACGGTGTTCAGCGCGGTGAGCGGAGCGCGTGAGCCGGCGTTTGGAGTGCGAGTCGTCATCAAAATCCCCGCTGCGTTCCGATGACCAAGCGCACGCTGTCGACGGCGTAGGATTGGGCGTCGAAGGGCGTGGTGCCGGCGGCGACGAGCAGCGCGAAGGCGGCGTCACGGCTGGCGTTCGACTGGATGCCCACGCCGAAGCTGGAGGCCATGCTCGCGACGGAGAAGTCCTCGAACCGGCCGTCGTATGCGTTGCCGACTTCGTAGAACGCGAAGCCGTCGAAGTAGGCCCAGATGGGGTAGGTGTACTGCAGGGTGCTGAGCCAGGTGCTGCTGCCTCGGATGCGGCCTTCGACGAATCCGCGGAGGCCTTGCACGCCGCCGAGCAGCGGCAGCTCGGTGAACGGGATGGCGGCGTCGCCGAGGGTCTCGCTCATCTGCACGCGGTGGTTCAGGCTGAGCACGCGGCGGCGGGAGTTTAGGTCGGCGTAGAGGCCGAGTTCGGTTCCCCACGTGGCCCACGTCCGCGCGGTGTTTCCGGCGTCGGTGGCCAGGTCGAGGTCGCCGCGCCAGCGCACGCCGGAGCCGGGGTGGCCGGGGTCGGCGTCGCGCGAGTCCAGGTTCAGGGACACGCCGCCGGTCACCAGCTCGTAGCCGTCGAATCCAGGGAAGGCGGCTTCGACGGTGGCGCGGTCTACGTCGTCGCCGAAGAGGGCGAACAGCGCGTCGTCGGCCTTGTCGATGTCGTCTTCGCCGTCGCCGAACCGATTGCGTGAGGCGGAGACGCGAAGCTCAATGGTGTCGAGCGCGCCAAAGTGCAGTTCGGTGCCGACGCGTCCTTCGATGCGGGTCCATTTGAACGTGCCGACGCGTTGGAACTCGCCGACGCCCGTGCCCGAGGCGAGGTGGTCGGGGCGCTGGTCGAACTCAAAGCCGAAGTTCAGGAGCGACGGCGTATGGCCGGCGCCGTGGTCGGGGTTCAGCTGGATGCGCTCGGTCACCGATGCGCGCCACCATTCGTCGCCGCCGTACGCTAGGTGCAGCCCGAAGCGGTCTCCCTCGGTGGGGACGTCTTGCCCAAAGAAGTACAGGCCGATGCTGGAGCGCACGCCGAAGTCGAACAGCGCGGTCGGGAGGAGGCCGACGCGGCCGCCGGTACCGAGCGTGAACACGTTGGCGATCTTGGAGCCTACGTTGTTCTCCTCGGCGAGCAGCGTGACGGCGCGCAGCGGCCGGCGCACCACGTACTCGTTTACGGCGTAGAACGGCGCGAGGAGCACGCGCGGGATCCAGAGCGCGCGCTGGCCCGGCGTGGGTTTGGCGTCCGGACGGCCGTCATAGTCGGGCGCGTCGCGGCGGCCATCCTCGGGGAACGCGAACTCGCGGCGGTCGCCGGAGAGCGGCTCGCGGACCAGCCGGGGGGCTGGCGGTGCGTCGGCGTGTTCGGCGGCTGGGGTGGTCTCCGCGCGTGGCGAGGCTTCGGAGACGGTCTCTTGCGGTGTCGTTTGCGGCTTCTCGATGGGCTTCAGGCCCGAAGCGAGGAGCGCGGCGACCAGCAGCGGGAAGACGCTCACTCGGCGGCCGCCAGTTCACACGAGCGGAGTGTTTCGCTCAGGCCGGTGGTGAGCTCCGGCGCGTGTGTGCTCCACCAGCGCAGGGCGTCGCGGTCGTCCCAGGTGGAATCGAACGTCATTCGTTTGAGCTCACAGGCGATGGCTTGCGCCGAGGTGGGGCGGTCGCGCGGGTTCTTCTCAAGCATGCGCATGACGAGGCGTTCCAGGTCGGCGTTGACCGGGAGCTCGGTCACGGCGCTCGGCGGTACGGGTTGCTCTCGCACGTGTCGCAGCACCATCTGCATGGCGGAGTCGGCTTCGAAAACGAGCTGTCCGGTGAGCAGGTAATAGGCCACGCAGCCGGCGGCGTAGATGTCGACCGCGGGCCCGATGTCGGCGTCGCCGGTGGCAACTTCGGGCGCTAGGTACGCGGGCGTGCCCGAGGTGGTGTCGTTCTGCGTGAGGCGCGTTTCGTCGACCGGGGCGTTGCCGTGGGCGGCGGTCACCAGGCCAAAGTCGAGCACCTTTACGAAGTCGAACTGGGTGCCCAGCCGCGCCGCGAAGATGTTCGCTGGCTTGATGTCGCGGTGCACGAGCCCGTGGGCGTGGGCGTCGGCGAGGGAGGTCAGGAGTTGGGCGAGCAGCATGGCCACGCGCTCGGACGGCAGCGGCCCGAAGCGCCGTACCAGCGTCTCCAGGTCCATGCCGTTGAGCAGCTCCATCACGTAGTAGAACGTGCCCTCGTCGGTGACGCCGTAGTCGTAGATCGTGACCGTGTGGGGCGATTCCAGCACGGCGGTGGCTTTGGCCTCGCGGGCGAAGCGTCGCAGCACCGCTTCCGGTGAGTCGCCGGCGCCCTGCAGGCGATCGGGGCGAATGAGTTTCACCGCCGCCGGGCGCTTGAGCAGGCCGTGCTCTGCGCGCCAGACCTCGCCCATGCCGCCTGCGCCGATGGACTCACCGAGGTCGTACGCGCCCATGCGTTTGGCGCGCGATGCGCTCGCGCCCAGGTCGTAGATGAACTTGGAGGCGAAGAACGACGCGATGGCGGCGAGGTAGCCGGGGAAGACCAGCGCGGCGACTTGCAGCGGGCCTTGGGGGAGGGCGCCCGACCACTGATTGAGCGCCCACGCCGTGGGGACCATCGTCGCCGCGACCAGCGCGCCGATGAGCGCGCGTTTGGGGAACGTGGGGACCAACGTGGGGAAGAGCACGATCCACACGGCGACCCAGGAGCCCGTGAGCAGGGTGTCGGAGTCGGCGCCGCTGGTGGCCCATTGCTCGGCCATCGTGATGCCGAACGCACCAAGGACTTGCAGCCGCAGGCCGGCGCCACAGACGAACGCTTCGCTGAGCCCCTGTCGGCGCGATTGAATCCAGAACACGAGGCTGCCGGCGACGGAGAGTGTCGCGGCGTACAGCCCGAGGGGTGGTCGGCAGAGCAGCGCGTTCGCGGCGTCTGTCCGGAACACCATGGGATCGGCGTGCGTCTCGGCAAAATACGACAAAAACGCCTGCGCAACCCAGCCGATCAGGAACAGGAGCGAGTAGAGGAGCGCAACCTGTCCCAGCCGCGTCTGGCGATGGTCCGACAGCTCGGTCGGGAGTACCCCCGTGGTGCGTAGCGGTCCGGCCGAGGAGGACCGGAGCGTCGCGGGCAACATTTGTCGAACGATCGAGGGCATTTGCGATTCAGGGCGGCCGCGCGGGCGGCCTAGGGGGGCGTAGGTGCACCTTTTCAACACCGCGGGCGCGAATAGCAAGCGTTGGGCGGCGTTCGTTAGAGATGCCGGAGACGTTAATCGGGTTCGGCGATGCTCTGGCGAATGCGCTCGAGGTTCATCTGGATGGAGCGGTGGGACAGCAGAAGCGCGCGCAGCACCTCTTCGCGCGGGCGCGCCGGCGCGGGCGATCGCGGCCGATCCTCCACGTGGGGCAACAGCGTTCGGTGGATGCGCGCGGGCAGGATCGACTCCAGGTATTCCAGCGCGGTGCCGCGGAGCGCGGCGTCGTCGGTGTGCAGCGCACGGTAGGCCGTGTGGAGCGGATCTTCCGGGAAGACGAGCGCCAGCAACGTGAACACGTGCTGCAGCGAGCGCTGGGAGCGCACGCGGATAGCCTCCACGACGAAGGGTGAGTCGCCGTCGGTGGCGTCCTCGTCGGCGTCGATGAGTCGGTGGGATTCCCACACGTGCTTGTCGACGGTGAGCTCCTGCGCGACGGCGTCCACGATGATCGTGCGCTCGAGCGCGACATCGGCGAGGTCGCGGCGCAACCGGCGGAGAGCCTGCCCGCACTGGAAGCGGACCTCGAAGCGGGTGTCGCTGAGCCCACGCACGAGGGATTCGACCGCGCGCTCGCTGCGGGCGGCGGAGAGCACGCGCGGCAGTCGCCGGCGGATGGTGAAGTCGGTGGACGGCGACACCAAGGCGTCGGTGAGCTGGCCCACGATTTGGTCCGCCAGCGGGCGGAGGGCGTAGATCGCCTCGCGCGCGACCGGGTCCCACGCCAGCAGCGGGAGCACGTGGGAGGCGACCTCGGCGGGCAGGGCGGCCTCTTGGAAGAACGCGCGAATTCGCGGGGCGTCGCCGGAGCGGAGCGTCTTGAGCGCCGACACCACGGGGTCGTGCTCGGACGGGTCGAGGGGGCCGGTGGGGCGGTTGAAGTCTCGGAGTTCGCGCGGCGCCGCCGTGATCTCGTTGTTCTCGTCGGAGGCGGGCGTGAACGATTTACGCTGTGCCGTCGACAGTGTCTTCGCGAGCTCATCGCCGAGCTCGGCTTTCAGCGTGGGTTCGATCTCCTCACGGTTCCCGCCGCGCATGAAGGCCCCGATGTCGAGCTCGCCGAGCGTGAGCAACAGGGTGCTGCGCAGCTCTTCGTCGTCGGTCGCGCCGGTGAGCTCGAGCTCCAGCGCTTGGTTGAGCATGCTCTCTTCGAGCGCCTGGCTGTATCCGCGGCGCAGTCGCCTCGCGAGGACCACTGCGGCGGCCGAGAACAGGAGCGCGCCGGCGAGCAGCAGGTGGGGCTGCGCGCCGAGCCCGACGAGCAGCAGGCCGGTGATCGCGAGTCCGCCAACGGCGTTGCCGATCCGATCCATGCCCACATCGATCAGCGTCTTGGTGACCCGCTTGGTGTCCGCCGCGACGGGCACGTACAGGAGCTCGTAGCCGGAGCGGTACAGCGAGCTGCGCAGGACCGACTCGGTCGCCCGGGTGATGGTCGCCGTCACCAAGCTCGGCGCCAGCATGGCGATGGAGACCGTTACGCCGACGCCGACGGGGAGCGAGACCAGCGACGGCAGCATGCCGAAACGCTCGAGCAGCCGGCGGCCGAGGCCGAGCTGGAGCACGAACGTGAACAGGCTGATGGCGGCGTAGAATACGGCGAAGAATGACAGCAACTGGGGGCCGTCGCCGAACCGGGCTTGGGCCTGCGATTTGAACGCGAAGTCGACGAACCCTTCCGTCATGGCCACGCAGAGCACGAGCCCGGCGACGGTGCACAGATACGGGTCGCGCAGCAGGGCTTTGGCGCCGGTGAGTGCGTTTCCGGCCTGGGCGTTTTGCGGGTCCAGGGCGGTGAGCGCTTCGGTGACGGGGCGCCGGCGGTGGCCTTTGCGCATGGACCAGACGAGGGGGACGCAGAGCAGCTGCAGTCCGGCGAGGACCCAGATGACGCTCTCGACGGGGATGGTGCGGGCCGAGGCCATGGCGAGGGCGCCGCCGGCGACGCCTCCGAGCGTGCCGCCGACGGCGATTCGGCCGATCGAGGCGCGCGCCGCGCGGGGGTCGAAGCGCTCGTTGACGACGGACCAGAATCCGCTGATCAGCACGGCGCCGACCGTGCCGATTTGCAGGTACAATAGGATGGCGGCCAGCCCGGGTGATGCGGGCGCGAGCGCTCCCACGCCGACCATGGTCAGCGCGCTGGCGCCGAACGCGATAGGCACCGTCTCTTGGGGTCCGAATCGCGCGAGGATGCGGACCATTCCCGTGATGGCGACGAGCGAGAGCACGGCCGTCGCGATGATCATGCGCGGGAGCGTCTCGACGTCGAAGTGCGACAGGAAGAGCGCATCGCGGGCGGCCTTTCCGGCGACTTGGGCGGCGATCATGAGGCCAGCGCACAGCGTCGCCGCGATGGCGGCGTTTCGATTGTGGGCCTCGTTGGTCACGTCGTCGGTTCCGGCACTACGCGTCCGCTAGGGCACGGTTTCGGCGGTACAAGAGTGTGGTTGCGATGAGCCAGAGCACGATCAGCGCCAAGTTGATGAGCGCGAACCCGCGGACGCTCCACACAAATACCTGCGTTCCGAGCACCACGACGCCCAGCGACACCAGATCGCCGAGTCGGACGACGAACGTGTCGATTGCTTGCTTGGCCTTGTACTTCTCTGCGCGGGTTGTGGGCAACCAAATGAGCGCCTTGGCGGTGTTCATGACGGAGTAGTCGGTCGTGTTCTCGGCGCCCTTCGCCCAGCGATACACACCGAGCCCCACGCCGAGCGCCAGCAGAGAGTAGGCACCCAGGGCGATGAGGGGGAGGGCGAAGAGCACGCCGCGCATGCCCACATGCTTGACGATGCGGCTCACGAGGAAGGCCTGCACGAGCATGGTCAGGATGTTGACCACGCCGAAGAAGTCTCCGTAAAAGCCGCCGATGTATGCGCCGATGCTCTCGATCTCGCCGGCCGCGTACAGCGCCGTGGCGGTGTCTTTGACCATGCGGCCGAGGATGTACTCGCCGGTGGTGTTGACCACGTTGAGCAGCAGGATGACCGCGGCGATGGTGCGGAGGTAGCCGCTCTTGAAGATGAGCGCGAAGCCGCCAGGCCCGTCGAGCGGGGCCGCCTCTGTTTTGGTGCTCGAGGTCTCCTGCGACGAGGCGCGCGTCGACATGAAAAACAGCAAGGCCGCGTGGGCTACGACCAATGCGCTGGCGACCTGCAACATGGTCGGCGCGTGCACGCCGCGGTCGAACAACGCGCCTGCGATCTGCGAGCCGAACGCTGCGCCCATGGTCGCTCCGATGCCGATGATCGGGAACAGGCGGTCGCCGGCTTCGCGCGTGTAAATGTCGTTCGCGAAGGACCAGAACTGGGCGATCATCGCGAGGCTAAAGATGCCGACCCAGACGTAGAAAATGAAGCCGACCTTCAGGAAGTCGGCCGCCGCTACCCCGCGTTCTTGCTCGGCGTCCTCGACCACGTCGGGAGGCGTGATGTCGTTCGCCTCCGCCCACACGATGGCCACGCTCTCGGCGCTCTCCGTCACGTTCTCGGCGACCGTCGTCGAGGCGGTAACAGCCTCCGCGATGCGGTCCGCTTCGACCGCCATCGGGTAGAACACCTGCAGGCAAATCACGAAGAAGCTGCTCACCGCGACGATCAATACGCGGCGCGGTAGGCGCGAGGACAGCCAGCCGTAGAAGGGCACAAACACGAGCAGCGAGAGCGCTTGGCCCGCCGAGGCCCACGACTTCAGCTCCGCGCTTCCGTCGGCCAGGATCATCGGCTCGCGCACCGTCTTGATGACGTAGTACGCGCACAAGAGCAGGAACACGTTGAGCAGCATGAGCACGACCCGCGTGCCTTCGCCGGCACGAACGTCGCTGAACAGACTCAGGAAGTGGTCGACGGGCGATTTTCGGGGCTGACTGGCGGGATCTGCCATGCGCGTGCGGCTGTTGTGAGGGGGAGGCTCCCATACGGTGCCGCGCAGGGTTGCGCAAAGGGATTGCCGCGCGCGGCTTCGGAATCTGCCCTCGTGTCGCGGGCTGGGGTTGGCTACGCGGGTCGCTCGGTCCGCTAGTCAGTGAACCAGCTGGCGAGCGCCGCGCGGTCCAGTTTGCCGTTCGCGCCGGTGGGAAGCGCGTCCACCGACCGGGTCTCGCGGGGCCGCTCCCATGCGCTGAGCTGGCCGCGGGACCAAGCGTCAAAATCCTCTGGCGCTTGCGCGGACTTCCACACGACGGCGGCCACCAAACGCTGTCCCCACTCGGGGTCCGCGACGCTGGTGACGCCCACGTCGAGCACGTCCGGGTGGGTGCGCAGACGTGTCTCGACGGCGCTCGGTGACACGTTCTCCCCGCCGGAAATGATGACGTCGTCGGCGCGGCCGAGGACGCGCAACGTACCGTTGTTAAACGTGATTCGGTCGTTTGTTTGCAGCCAGCCATCGCGAAACGGTGACGGGTGTAGGCCCGGCGGATGATACCCGAGCATCAACGTGGGGCTCTTGACATAGGCCCGCCCGTCCCGCGTCTCGACCAGCGTGCCGGCGAGCGGCGCGCCGACCGACGACAGCGCCTCATCGGAGAGCGTGCGCGCGACCTCGGGCGCTTGCGTCGCGATCTGTGAGGCGGCCTCGGTCGCACCCCACGTGAGCAGAATCGGGAGTCCGGCGGCGCGCGCCTCGCGGGCCAACGCGGGCGATGTGGCTCCGCCGCCAACCAACACCGCGCGCAACGCAGCGGGCACTTGGCCGCCGTCGCGAATCTCGGCCATCACGCGCGAGAGCTGGGTGGGGACCAGCGAGGCGAGGGTTACCCGCTGCGCTGTCATCTGCGCCAAGGTTCCCTGTGGCTGGGCGTCCGCGCTCGGGTCGTCTGAGCCCATCGCTGAATCGCTCGGGTCGTCGACACAAATGGCGCGGCCGGCCAGCAGGCAGCGGGTGACCACAGAGACGCCGCCGACGTGGGCGAGCGGGAGGTCGAGCAGCCAGCGGTCGTCGTCTCGCCAGCCCAGGTTCTTGGCCGACGCTTGCGCGGAGGCGATGAGCGCGGCCGCCGAGATCATCACGCCCTTGGGCGTGCCGGTGGAACCCGACGTGAACACCACGAGCGCGCAGTCGGGGTGGAGCGACTGCGAGCCGGGCGCGGGGACCGGCAGCACTTGGTCACGGTCGCATACTAGCGTCGCGGCGGTGGTGGACAGCTGCGCCCACCGTCGAGACCAGGGGGCTTGCGGATGCACGGTGACGATGGCCGCGCCGACCTCGAACAGCGCCAGGAGGCGGATCACCGTGCGGGCGTCTGCGTGTCCGACGAGCCCGATCGGCAACCCGCGCAGGGCGTTCGCGTCGGCGACCTCGAGCGTTGTCACGAGCTCTGCGATATCGGTCCGCACGCGGTCTGCGACGGCGCTCCATGTGAGCGTTTTCCCAGCGACAAGCGCCTCGGCCGCGGGTTGCGCGGCCGCGGTTTCAAAGACGCTGAGCCTCACTTGGGCACCCGGTGGATGACCATGCCGAGCCCTGGCGCGTTGCATGATCCCGCGTCGATATCGCCCACCTGCGGCGGCGTGGTTTCCCAGGCGCCCAGGCCCGGGTGCTTCGCGAGGCCGCTGGTCCGGACGTTGCCGGGCAGCGCTGCAGCAAGCTCCGCCGCGTAAGCCAAGCCGAGCGGCCCGTCGAGGAAGTGCGTGATGACGGTGTCCACGCTGCGGGTCGCTGCGCGCGCTGCGATCGCGATGCAGCGGAGGGCGCCGCCGAGCGCCATCGGCTTGAGGACCACGGCGGCGAGCTGGGGGTTCGGCGTGGCCAGCAGTCCGTCGAGCTCGGCGTGGCCGCAGCTCTCGTCGGCCGCCCAGGGGATGGGGCTGTTGGCGAAGTGTTTGAGCGCGCCGGCTCGCACGGGTTGCTCACAGAACTCGGGCGCCATGGGCGCGAACCGCGCGAGGTGCTGCGCCGCTTCGTCGGGAGCCCAGAGTCCGTTCGCGTCGAGCCGGATCGCGAGCCGGTCACCGAACGCCGCGCGGAGGGCGGTGGCGACTTGGAGCTCGCGGTCGAGATCGCGGCCGACTTTCAGCTTTACGCAGCGAATGCCGAGGGCGAAGGCCTCCACGGCATACTCCATGGCCTCGTCGAAGGAGCCGGGTGGAATGACGCCGTTGACGGGCACGCGACGCAGGTTGTTGGTGCCTGCGCAGCGGGCGAGCAATGCGCCGACCGGCTCACTGTTGCGCCGCGCGATGTGGTCGAGCGCCGCCATCTCGAGGCCGCAGGCGGCGGCGGGGGACTCGCGTGAGACGACCGCGCTAAGTGTCTGAACTTGCTTGATGTTTGATGCCGCGATGGCCTCGGTCCAAGGGCCGGGCGTGGCGTGCTTGTGGAGGGCGGCGCGGCATGCGTCGAGAGAGTCCGCGTTGTAGCCGGGCATGGGAGAGGCTTCCCCGAATCCGACGCTGGCGCCGCCTGCTGTGCGGATGATGAACCCCCTCCGCGTCCGGGGCCAAGCGCCTTCGACGCTGGTCTCGAAGGGCCGCACCTCGAATCGGACTGCGCTCACGGGGCGCCCAGGACCACGCCGGCCGCGAGGGTCACGCTGTACACCAGGAGCAACGCCGCGGTTTTGGCCAACAACGCGTTGAACGTGGGGCCGTCGTTTGTCGCGAACATGCGGCGGGTGAGGGCGATGCCGATGGGCAGCGTGACGCAGCCGAGCAGGACCCAGGGGGTGAAGCCCAGCGCGAGCAGCACGAGCGGGACCGCGAACGCGACCACCATCGTACCAACGTACTCCCAGAGCCCGGCGCGGACACCGAAACGCACGACGACGGTGCGTTTGCCCGCCAACACATCGGTGCTGGCGTCGCGCACGTTGTTCACCACCAAAATCGCGGTCGCCAACGCGCCCACGCCGGCGCCGCAAGCGATGGACGACGCGGGCACAAACCCGGCCTGCAACCACGCGGTGCAGCACACTGCGACGAAACCGAAGAAGATCATGACGAACACGTCGCCCAACCCGTTGTAGCCCAGCGGATACGGGCCGCCGGTGTACGCGATCGCCGATGCGATGGACGCGAGGCCGATGGCGATGATGGGCCAGCCACCGACCGCCGTCAGGTACACGCCGACCACCGTGGCGAGGGCAAAACAGACCGCCATCCCGACCTTCATCTGGGTGGGCGTGAGCAGTCCTGCTTGCACGGCGCGCGTGGGCCCGAGGCGGGTCTCGTCGTCTGCGCCCTTTTCGTAGTCGAACACGTCGTTCGCGAAATTCGCGCCGATCTGAAGCAGCGATGAGCCGAGCAGGGCGGCTGCCGCGACGACGGGAGCGAAGCCGTCGGCGGCGATGGCGCAGGCGGTTCCGACCAGCACGGGCGCCCAGGCCGCGGTGAGCGTCTTGGGCCGGCAAGCGAGCAACCACGCGCGAAGGGATCCGGGCTTGGGCAATGCGGCCATTATCGTTCGTCCTCGACCACCGCGAACGCTGGGATCGCCACGTCGGTTCGTAGAGACGCCGTTACGGCGGCGTCCACTTGTTCAAAGATTCGCCGCGTCTCGGCTGTTGACGCGTCCCCGTCCACGACGGCTTCGATGACCGTGAGGCCTGGGCGCTCTTGCGCCTCTCGCATGGCCTCGCTGAGTTCCGCGCAGGTGGTCACGACGTGTGCGGTGACCCCGAAGGCCGTGGCGATCGCCGCCGGGCTCTGGCCGTGGGGCATGACAAAGCTCCGCGACACGACGGCGTCGGCGTTCGCGAGGGCGGCAACCGGCAAGCGTTCGAAAATACGCCCGCCGTCGTTGTTGATGACCACCACGGTGAGCGGGTCTTCACCGAGCGTCGCGGACGCCTGGAGCGCGCCGACGTCGTGCAAGAAGGTGGAGTCGCCCATGACCGCTGTGACGGGGCGGCCCGGGCTGGCGATCGCAGCGCCGATGGCCCCGGAGAGCACTCCGTCGATGCCGGCGACGCCGCGTTGGGAGAGCACGCCGACGTGCTCGGGCAAGGCTTGTACGAACCAATCGAACGCGCGCACGGGCAGGCTGTTGCCGACCGAGAGCACACCGCCGTCGGGTAGCAGCGCCGACACGGTGCGCACGACCGTCGCCTCGGTGAGCGCGTCTCCGCCGGCGAGGACGGCGCCGAACGTGGACTCCCAGGCTGCCGCGTCCGCGCGCACCCAGCGGGCCGCCGAAGCGTCCACCTCGGTCCGAAGTTCTGCCGTCTGTCCCGCGTAGTCATCGTCTCGGCGGGCCAACGCGTCCAGCAGCGCGCGGCACGCGTCGTCCAGCGGCGCGGCGATCATCACGTCGGCCGCGTGCGTGGGGTCTGGCCAACCGTTGGCCGCGATCGCGATCGTTGTGACGTGCTCCGCGTTCGCTCGCTCGGTCAGCCATGTGCCGAACCACTTGGACACCGGGAAGGCGCCCAAATGCAGCACCACATCGGCTTGCGCTTGGCCTCTGAAGTCCGGGTTTCGCAGCAGGGCGTCGAAGGCGTCGGCGCGGGTGAACGCGGCGCCAGTCGAGGTGCGCACCACGCCGTCGCGCAGCTGGGAGGTCGACTCCGCGAGCAGCGTGAAGCCCGTGGCGGCGCACAACGCTTGGGCGGCCCGCAGGTCTGTCCCCAGCGCGGTTGGCCCCACGGCGATGACGCCGGAGCGCGCGGTCACGATGGCGTCGGCGGCGCGCTCGATGGCTGTTGGAGCGGGGCCGCGGGGAGGGCGCGGCGCGAACGGGCCGATGGGGAGGTTTGCGGTTGAGAGCGGCCAGGCGGTCGGCTCGAACGGCTTCTGGAACGGCACGTTGATGTGCACGGGCCCGCGCCGGTCGTGGGCTTCGAAGACGGCGCGCGAGACCCGCGTGGCGAGGGACGCCAGCGCGGCGTCGCCTGCTTCGGGCAGCCCCATGTCGAGCGTCCACACGGCGTGGCTGGCCAGGACACCGGCCTGCGCGGTGGTCTGCGATGCGCCTACGTGCTGCAACCCAGGCGGCCGGTCGGCGGTCACCGCGAGCAGGGGCACGTGCGCCTCGCGGGCCTCGACGAACGCTGGGGCGTAGTGCGCGAGCGCGCTTCCGCTGGTGCACACGAGGGCAGACGCCACGCCGTTCACGCGGGCTTGGCCGAGGGCGACGAAGGCGGCGGACCGCTCATCGAGCACGTGGGTCACGCGCAGGGAGCTGACCTCAAGGGCGAGCACGAGCGGGGTCGATCGGCTGCCCGGGCTGAGCACCACGTGCTGTACTCCAGCGGCGGCGAGATTGGCGACCAACGTGGCGGCCCAGCGGGCCTGTACGTCGCCCCAGCTCATTCGCCGATGCCCAACGCGAGCAGCAAGGGCTCCAGCTTGAGCAGGGTCTCCCGGTCTTCCATCGCCGGGTCGGAGTCCGCGACGATGCCGGCGCCCGCCCAAAGGGAGGCCTCGGAGCCGCGCAGCAAGCCGGAGCGGATGGCCACCGCGAGCTCGCCGTGCCCGGACGCGTCGAACCAACCGACCGGGCCGGAATACCAGCCGCGGTCCGCGCCTTCTTCGCCGTGGATCCAGGCCATGGCGCGGTCGGTCGGCACACCGCCGACGGCGGGCGTCGGGTGCATCATCGCGGCGAGTCGGAGCACGTTCACCACGTTGCCCATCTCGCCGGAGACGGGGGTCTCCAAGTGCACCAAATCGCGGAGTCGACGCAGCCGCGGAGTGGGCGCGATGTCGAGCGTTTCGCAGAACGGCGCCAGGGCTTCGCGCACGTGATCGACGACCATTCCATGCTCGGAGGCGTCCTTGGCGCTGGCACGCAACGCCGCTTCGCCGGCGGCGCTGGACGATGCGGATCCGGCCAACGCGACCGTCTCGACGCTGTGTCCATCGACGCGCACGAGAGCCTCTGGCGACGCGCCCAAGAAGCTCGCGCCGCCGCGGCGGAACAAAAATCGGTGGCAGTCCGGGTAGGCGTCGCGGAGCCGCGTGATGGCCGCCGCGTCCGACGCGGGAGCGGAGAGCGTGACATCGACGCGCCGCGCCGCCACGACCTTACGAAACTCGCCGTCGCGGACGCGCGAGAGCACGCCCGAGACCAGCGCCGCGTAGTCGCCAGCCGGCGCGGAGTGCTCGCGGCGGGGTGGCGTGGGCGGAACGGCGGGCGCGCGGAGGGCGGCGAGCGCGTCTCGTACGGTGTCGAGGATCGCGGGGGCTGCGCCGGCGACGACGGCCACGCGCATCCGGGCACCGCGCGGACCTTGGTCGGCGGACACCAGCGGAAGGATCGCTTCTGCCGCCGCGAAGCCGTCCCAACGCGCGGAGCTCATGGTGGGCGCAAAGCCGAAGCCGGCGTAGAGGCGAACGGAAGAGCGGGAGCCGCTGCCGAACCGCTCAAACAGCGCGCTCGCCGCGTTCGCGAGCTCGTGGAATCGGCCGGTTCCCGACGACACCAGCCGCTCGGCGACCCCAAAGCCGACGCCCTGGTCACCGTTCGGCGAGTGCCACAGCACGGCCTCGCCTTCGAAGGCAGCGAGTGCGGCGTACGCATCGAGCTGCGGCAGCGATACCTCTACAATGGCGTCGGTGCCCCGCGCGATCGCCTCGGACACCTCCGCAAGGACGGCGTCGTCAAAGGCGCGCAGTGACGCCGCCGAAGTCAGCAGCTCGCTGGCTTTGACCGCGGGGGCGGCGGAAGTATCGGCGCCGGAGTTCATGCCGCGGAGCCTCCCTTCGTCGCGAGCACACACGTGGCGGAACCGAAGCTGTACGGGGTCACCTCGACCGAGCTCGCGCCCTCGGCGCGGCAGATCTCGGCCAGCTGGTCGGCGGGCACGTGGTTCTGAATCGACGCGGCCAAATAGCCGTACGCCTGCGGGTCCGCGAACGGCCGCACCAGGATCGGCACCACGCGGCCCATCCAGAACGCCTGAAACGCGCCCCACAGCGAGCCTTCCTTGGCCGGGAACGAGTCCAAAACCATCAGCTTGCCGCCCGGCCGAAGCACGCGAAGCATGTCGCGGACGGACGCCTCCAGGTCGGGGAAGTTCCGTGACGTGAACACCGTGATCACCGTGTCGTAGTGGCCGTCGGGGCGGTCGATATTGCAGACGTCGCCCTCAAAGTAGGTGCTCGAGGGGTCGATCTTTCGCGCCTCGACCAGCATGCCCGGCGACAGGTCCATGCCCTCGATCTCGATGCCAGGGACGCGCTTCTTGAGGAACTGCACAGCCCAACCGGTGCCGCAGCCCACGTCGAGCACGCGGTCGCCGGACTTGAAGCCCACCCGCTTGAACGCCCGCTTGCGCCACCACGTGGTCTGCCCCACCGAGATGACCAAGTTCATGCGGTCGTAGTTCGGTGCGATCTTGTCGAACATCGTTCGCACGACGTCGCGTTTCTCGTCGCCGCGAAGCGCTACCGCCGCGGCGGGCGCGATGCTGAGCGCTTCGGGCGGACGGTTGGATGTGGTGGCGGGGGTGTCGCTCATGATCGCGGCGTGTGGCGTGGAGGAGGTCGGGTCCGAGTGGTTGCCAGTGGGTGTGGCGTCCTTGACGTTCAAGACGTCTTGAACTAGGTTACCCACGCTTTCCGCAAACGTCCAGTGTTGGACGCATTCGCCCCCTCCTACGAGGAACGTGCCGCGATGGGCAACCCAGACGGCCATAGTTTAGACTCCATCGTCGATATTGATGGCGCAGCGCGTCCGATGTCGGAGTGGGAAGAGCTGCTCGCGGATGCTGTCGGCAACGTGATCGAGTTCTGGGGTTTCAAGCGGAATCAAGGCCGCCTGTGGGCGGTGTTGTACGTGCGTGACGTGGCGCTCACGTCCACGGAGTTGCAGGGCGTTCTGGGGCTGTCCAAGGGCGCTGTCTCGATGATCACGCGCGAACTGGAGCAGTGGGGCGTTGTGCGCCGCGTGCGTCGTTCGGGCGGTACGTCGTGGCGCTTCTCGGCCAACGCGGACCTGCTGTCGATGGTGAACCGGGTGTTAGAGAACCGCGAGGTCGCGTTCTTGAGTCGCGTGCGCGCAGACCTTGAAAAAGCGGAGCAGGCGGCGAAGAAGGACCCCACTGCGGGCAAAGACGTCATCGGGCGCGTCACGCAGATGCGCCGTCTGGCAGAGCTCGTAGAGCGTTCCGTTCGTACCTTTCTTGGAACCGCGCGGCTGGATATCAGCGGCCTCGTCGGTGTGTTGCATGACAAAGTCCGCCGCAGCGCCAAGCGCGCCTAAACAGGAGAAGAGCATGCAGTTTTCCGCATCCACACTCGCGCGCATGGGAGAGATCTTGGGCCGTGTTGAAGACGGTGAGTCGCTTCGCACCCGATTCGCGGAGATGCACGCGCTTGAGACAGAGCTTCGCGGCCTGCTCGATGGCGAAGTTCATGCGTGGTTAGACACGATCCCGGGCGACGCGGAGACCGCTGCGCGCGAGCTGTACGACGCGGGCGGCAAGCGTCTGCGCCCGATCTTGGCGCTGCTGTGCGGCGCCGCGGTCGGTGGCGCGAGCAACATCGCCGTGCCGGTGGCGGGCGCCGTGGAGCTGCTCCACACCGGCACGTTACTGCACGACGACGTGGTCGACGAAGGCGAGATTCGCCGCGGCAGTCCGACGGCGCGCCGCGTGTTCGGCAACGCGCTCGCGGTGTTGTCCGGCGACTTCTGCTACTTCGCCGCGCTGGACGCGTTGGTGGACCTCGGCGACCTCAAGATCCTGCAGCGGGCGATGCGCGTGGCGCGGCAGCTGTCGGAAGGCGAGCTGATCCAGCTGCAGCGCCGCGGAACGGCCAAGCTCGATGGCGAGCGGGAGTATTTCGAGATCATCGAGTGCAAGACCGCATCGCTGTTCGCGTTCGCTACCTGGGGCGGCGCGCGCTGCGGCGGTGGCGACGACGCCCAGTGCGAGGCGTTCGACCGCTTCGGCCGGGAGCTCGGCTTGGCGTTCCAGATCGTCGACGACATTCTCGACTTCACGGGCGACCCGGAGGTCTTCGGCAAGGCGCTCGGTCACGATGTGGCCGAGGGAACGGTGACGCTCCCGTTGGCGTACGCGATGGAAGAGGACGCGTCGCTGGCGGCCGACGTCGAGCAGCTGGTGGCAGATTTCGCTGCGGGGCGTGACTCGGCGATCGACCCCGCTTCGATCGTCACGCGGGTGCGGGCTTCGGATGGCGTGTCTCGCGCTCGGGCCCGCGCGACGGCGCTCACAGACTCAGCGCTCGCCGCCCTTGAGGCCGCGCCGGACTCCAAATACCGACGCACGTTGTCGCTGTTGGCGGCCTCGCTGATCGAGCGTGTAAAGTAGCGCGAACAAAATCGCCTCACGGATCGTTGTTTACGCTCGACGGCTTAACACCCATCGCAGGTCCGTGTACCTTGATGGACAGCCCACAGATGTCATCACCCGTCGAAGGAGGCGCTTTGAGTTTCGTTTTGTTCGCCTTGACGCTGTCTGCGTTCACGCTGGTCGCTGTTGCGACGGCGGGCTCTGTATTCCCCGCGCTCCGGTCGATTCGACTGTTGAACGATGGCCGGTACGGAGAGGCGGAAGCCTATTTGCGAACGTTGGTCGCGGAGACCGACCGCGCGTCGATTCGAAACGCCGCGCGTTACAATCTGGCGGTGGCGTTGCATCGCCAAGGCCGCTTCGAAGAGTCGCTGCACGAGCTGACGGTGCTCCCGCTGGCCCAACTTGACCCCTCGCTCCATGGCGCTGCGAACGCGCTGTACGCTTGGAACCTGGTGTTCTTGCGTCGTGACCTGGATCAAGCGCAGCGCTGCATTGCGTCGTCCGGCCCGCTCGCTAATCGCGCGACCACGCAGTTCGCGCTGGCCTACATTCACATGATGAAAGGCGAGCGTTTGATCGCCGACGGCATCTTGCGGGCCGTCACCTCACGTCCACCGGTCCGTCAGACGATCGTGGGTACAGGGCAGGGCAGCGCGCTCGTTATCGACCGTCGGTTCGAGGCCCTCATCGAGGAGCACTTGCTCGGCCTGTGTGCGTTTGAGCGGGGCGATATCAGCCTGGCGCGTGCGCACTTCATGAAGGTCGCGCACTCCGGTCACCCGTCCTTCTACCCGCGGCACGCGGCTGGCATGTTGGCCCAAGTGGGGCACTACATGCTCCCGCACGCCGCGTAGCATTTGGTCGTCGGCGCCTGACGCCGGGCGCTCGTCCGGTGAGTCCGTCCAAGCGGGGGAATCGGGTGCATGACCCGAGAATGGGCTGCCTCTCTAGCGCTCGGTCGCAGCGACGGACGTCACTCGTACGCTTGGCGCTAGGGCCGGGCGGCGACGCGGTCGATGAAGTGCAGCACCGAGTTCGCGTCCAGGTGGTCGCTGCGATACGCGATGTAGCCGTCCGGTCGCACCAAGTACGCGCAGGCCGGGGCAGCGGCGTAGGCGCGGAACGCGTCGTGGTTCGGATCGCACAGCACCGGGCCGGACCACCGCAATCCGCGCGGCGGCTCTTCGTCCGGCGCGACGATGATCGGCTGAACGCGTCCATCGGTCGCGCCGTGCACGGCGTTGGCGACGGTGGCCGCGTCGACGGCGTCGGGGGCGTCGGAGATGAAGATCAGGAGCGACCAGTCCGGGCCACGCAACCAGCCGTGCATGCGGTCGGGCTGTACGCCGCGCAGTTTGACGTCGGGCGCGCGGTCGCCGGGCTTGGGGCCGCGCGCGAACACGAGGCCGTCGGAGAACGCGCCACGTCGGAACGTGTCGGTATCTTCGAAGGCGATCGGCCCACGCCGGTAGTTCACGTCGAGCTCAGCGACCGTCCGCGTGATGCGGTTTTGCACCACCTCGAACGACGCGAGCCAGCCAGCGACTTTGCCGCGCACCGCGCGCGAGAGCGGGCCGTTCAACATGCCCACGCGGGTGGCGAAGTCGGTCGCGCGCAGCGTGCCGCGGGCCACGGGGTTTCGCTCTGCGTCGTAGCTGTCGAGTAGGGGCTCGCCCACGTGTCCATGCACGACTGCGGCGAGTTTCCAGCCCAGGTTGAAGGCGTCTTGCAGCCCCAGGTTCATGCCCTGGCCGCCCGCGGGGCTGTGCACGTGGGCTGCGTCGCCGGCGAGGAACACGCGTCCGACGCGGAACTCGGGAACCATGCGCTGGTGGATCTCAAAGCGCGAGGTCCAGCGGGTGGTGCCAACGCTCGCGCGTCCGGCGCCACGCTTTTGCAGCAGCTTCTCGAAGAACGCCGGTGTGAGCTCGGCGTCGTCGGTGAGGTCTTCGCGGGACACGTCGGCGGCCACGCGCGCCCAGCCCGCTTCGGGCAATGGGAACACCGCGCAGAGTCCTTCGGCCGACAGGAACGCGTGCGCGCTGTCGGCGCTGTGGTCCCAGTCGAGTTCGAGGTCCGCGAGCGCGAAGGTCTCGGCGTAGTCGCTGCCTTCGAACGGCAGGCCGATCGCGTGGCGGATGGTGGAGTGCGAGCCGTCGCAACCGACGAGCCACTTGGCGCGACACGTCTCGCCGTCGGCGGTCTGCACGGTCACGGCGTCGTAGTCTTGTCGCACGCTGGCCACGCGCACGCCGCGTTCGATGGTCACGCCGAAGCCTTGGGCGGCGGTCTCGAGCAGCATCTCGGTTTCGTACTGCGGCAGGATGAGCACGAACGGGAACCGTGTGCTGAGCCGATCGAGCTCCACGTGCGCCACGACCTCGCCCTCGCTGTACACGTTCGCTTCGTGCAGCGTTCGGCCGCGGGCGACCGCTTCGTCGGCGATGCCGATCTCGGCGAACACCTCGAGCGTGCGCGCGTGAACGCCGAGCGCTTTGGAGAGCGGGACGCGTTCCTCCTCCGCTTCCAACAGGCGCACAGAAACTCCGCGCCGCGCGAGTTCGCACGCGAGCAAGAGACCGGTCGGACCACCACCGACCACGATGACGTCCACAGGTTCCGCAATAGTCATGCTCCTCCCTAACTCGGAAAGCGCACAGGATTCAAGCGGACACAGCGCGAAGCGTCGTTTACTTCGGGCAGTGAAAGTTGGAGCATTCGGCGCCCCCGCGAACGAGGAAGAAGCACGTGATTATGCCCTGGGACCGACTGGACGAAGATGAGCGCATTGGCGCGCCCGTGCTCATTCGTGAGATCGGCGTTTGGCGGGCCATGAAGGCGGGGCGCCGCGTGCGACGCGCGCTCCGGGCGGGCGAGCCGTTCGCGCATCTTCCGCCGCCAGCGAACGACGCGGAGCAGAAGAGCCGCGCACAGATCGGTCGCGCGATTGTGTTGTACCGGGTGCTGCTGCGGTACATGGACGCGCCGCGCGCCAAGGACGTGACCGAGGCGGTGGTGGTCGAGGCAGCGTGTCACTTTCTGCGCCAGCAGCTGGGTTCGCTGTCGCAGGAGACCATCTCGGCGGTGCCGGAATCGGAGCGGGTGGCGTGGATTCAAGCCAAGGGCGCTAAGTTCTTCAACGCCACGACCACTTGGGATCACATCAGCGAGCGGGCGGTCGATTTCACGGTCACGGCATGCGTGTTTCCTACGCTGTGCAAGCAAGCCGGCGTGCCGGAGCTTGCGCCGATCTTCTGCGCCGGCGACGCCAAGTACTTCGGCACCGTGGAGCCGAATGTGACGTTGGATCGTCCGCACACGATCGCAGGCGGCGCGAGCACCTGCGCGTTTCATCTGCGGTATGGCGCGGGTCCGCGCTCGTAGACTCCGGCGCCCTTTTGGCGCTCGTAGACTCCGGCGTTCGCTTAGCGTTCGTAGACTCCGGCGTTCGCTTAGCGTTCGTAAACGTAGACCGCGCCAGCTCCGTCAGCGTCGGTGTTATCGATTGGGGCGGTCGCGACGAACGGCCGTCCGGCGCTGGCGACAAAGGACGCGAAGCCGCTGTCGTCGGGGCCCGCGTGCGGGCCCATGAACTCGGTCCAAGCGTCGCTGCCGCGCTGGTACACAAACACCGCGCCGGTCGGGGCGTTGGGGGCTGCTACCACGACCGCGCCGTCGGAGAGCGCCACACTCGCGCCGAATGTGGGGTTGGGGCCGTCGTCCGAGGGGCTGATGATGCCATCCTCAATCCAAGCGCCCGCCGCGCGTGCGAAGCGGACGACTTGGCCGGCGCCGGTCGGCTCGCTGCCGCTGGTGGCACCCACGACGAGCACCTGCCCGTCGAGTGACAGGCTGGCGCCGAAGTCCAAACTCGCAGCGCCGGTGTACGTGACGGCCTCGGGAGTCCACGCGTCGTCGGCCGCGTAGAACATCACGCGTTCGCTCGGGTCGACTGCGGTCGGGTTCGCCACCGCGATTCCCTCGCTACCCACGGCGAGCGCGATGGTCTGGAGGTCGGCAGCGGCGGGAAGGGCGATGGTATCGGCGAGGATCCAGGCGTCCGCGCTCAGGCGGAACACGAAGGCGCTGGCCGTGTCGCCTTGCGCGCCGACGATTACGGCGCGCTCGTCGTGTACATCGAGCGCGAGCGTCACGAGCGCGTCCTCGCCCGAGGTGGGCACGATGAGCGGCCACGGGGTTGGGCTCGCGGTGCCGTCGGCCGCCAAAGCGAAGGCGTAGGCCACCGTCGTGTCACCGTCACCATCCGCGCCTCCGGCGCCATCCGTGCTGGCGAGCAGCCACCCGGTATCGACCGCGACCGCGGTGCCGAAGCCTGTCACTCCGCTGCGCTGCAGCGTTTGGCTCGGGACCCATCCGCTGGGCGTGCGCGCGTATTGGTACAGAGCGCCGGCGCCTTCAGCGGTGGGGTCGCACGCCGGGCACCCGACCCAAGCGTGGCCTCCCGACATGGCCACCGCGGCGCCGAAGCGGTCGTCGGCGCGTCCTTGCGGAGAGGTGATGTGGTCTGCGGAGACCCAGTCTTCGCCGGATGCTTCGAACACCAGCAGAGCTCCTGCGTCTTCGCCGAGCGTCTCGTCGTCCACTGCGCCGGAGGCGAGCGTAGCGCCGTCGAAGGAGGCCAAGCTGCGTCCGAGGCGGGCGCCCAACGGTTCGGCGGCGGGCAGAAGGCGGTCGTTGGAGACCCAGCCCGCGGCGCCGCGTGTGAACACGTACACCGCTCCAGACCGCAGGCCCGAACCGGCTTCGCGGAACGCGCCGACAAAGATCGTCTGGTCGACCACGTGCACCGCGTCGCCGAAGCTCCCGCCGTTCTCGGCGGCCGTCGACTGTAGGGTCTCCCTGTGCTCCCAGGTGCCGGTGGCGCCCCGCTCGTAAACAAACGCCGAGCCCGCGTTGATGGCGATGCCATTGGCCGTTGCGGCCCCTACGACCAGCACATCACCGTCGACGGAGAGTGCGCCGCCGAAGGACGGCGTGCCGTCGAGAGTGGGCACCGAAAGTAGCGTGCCGGTCCATCCTTCAAGGTCTTCCGTGAACGCGTAGACGTTGCCGCGGCTGGTGTCCTCGAGCGGAGCGCCAACGAACAGCGCGCCGGACTCGTCGAGGGCGACCGCGGCTCCGAACAGGTCTTGGGCGTGGGTGCGGTCGCCGGTCACGGTTTCGTCGAAGACCCATGCCCCGTCGCCACGAGCGAACACGTGGACTTGGCCCAAGACGGTTGGCGCGAGGGCGTCGAACTCTCCGATGGCGAGACGGCTTGAAGACAGCGCGACACTCGCGCCAAAGTGGCCGCCGTCGGCCGGCGCGGGGGGTGCGATGACGTCGCCCGCGACCCAGCGGCCATCCACCCGCGTGTACTCGAACGCTGCGCCAGCCCCGGCCCCGAAGCGGTCCGACGTGGGGCCGCCGACCACCAGCGTGTCGCCCTGGACGGCGAGCGCGAGGCCGAACTGCTCCAGCTCCACCGCGCCATCCGGGCGCAGCACGTCGGTGAATGTCCACGCGCCGTCGATCAGATTGTACACGTACACCGCGCCGCCGCGCGTGATGGCGCCGTCATCCAGGTGCGCGCCGATCAGCAGCTCGGTCGCGCTCGGCATGGCCACGGTGCGCCCGAAGCGGTCGTTCAGCGCGCCGTCGTTGAATCCGAAGTCGCTCGCCAACCATTGGCTGCTGAGCACAGGTTCGGCGCCGCACGCCTCGCCGAGGTCGCCCTCACAGATGAGCGCGCCAGCGGCGTCGCAAACGGTGACGCCGCACGTGCCGCACGTGGCGCCGAGGCCCTCGCCGCGGTCGCCACATACGCCGCAGGCATTCACTTCGCCGCCCCGGCAGCGCAGAGCGTCGAGCCCGTCGCACACCAGCACGCCGTCGCCACAGGTGCCGCAGGCATCGTCGGGCTCGGCGGGCGCGTCGAGGTATTGCAGGTCGCTCGGCCCACCGCAGGCGTTGGCAGGGGTGGTGTCTTCCACATCGGCCACATCGTCGCTTGGGTCAATCACGGTCGTGTCGTCGCTGTCGGCGGCATCGGCGGCATCGGCGGCATCGGCGGCATCGGCGGCATCGGCGTCTGTTGCGACGTCGCTAGGTGTATCCGCCGTGTCCGCGTCGTCACCGATATCGCCGGCGTCAGACACGTTGGTGTCCACGCCCACATCGTCGGGATTGAGCGTGTCTTTGCATGACGCCAAAGACAGGAGGACGAGCAGCAGGAAGGGCAGGCGCAGAAGGCGCGTCGAGGTCATCGTCGTCTCCGGTCTTGGGTCGCCGCGCGTGCCTGGTCGCGCACGCGTAAGTTCATTCTTCGCAGGGGGGCGTCACGATCGCGTTGAGATCCCCAATGGCAGTCGCCCTGGCGGTCGCGAGCACGCTCCCACCAATCTGCACCCGATGGTAACGGCCTTCGACGTCTGTCGCGAGGGATAAAGTGGCGTCGCCCGCGCGGAGCGTGCCGCTGCCCCGGATCACAACGCCGTCGGCGGCTGCGCAGTTGGTCGCTTGGTCGTTGGCGCATACCGGCAGCGGAACGCCGTTCCATGCGGCGGTCTCGCGGAGGGCGCTGTTCGTCACGCCGGCCCAGCCGTCACCGCTCACGTCGGTGCCCTCGGTGCGCAGCGGGCGGAGCGTTCCATCGGTGGCCGGATACAGCAGCAGCTGGCGGCCGAGCACGTCCGCGAGGTCGGTCACGCCCGCCGCCGTCGCGCCGTACATGGAGTCGGGGACTTGGTCGAGCAGCGGCAACACGGTGCCGGGGCGAACGAACACGGGCACCTCGGTCGCCGGCGCGTTGCGGCGAACGTGGAACGCGCCGTCGGGCCCGGGCAGGGCGGTGATGGGCGCGGACTCGAACAGTGGCCACCAGCCGCTGCGCGCGAACGTGACGTCACGGGTGATCGCGCCCTCGTGCAGCACCGGGGCCACCATGATGTCGTTGCCGATGAAGAACTGGAAGTCCTCGCCGAACCACATCGCGGGGGTCTCCGGCGTGACCAAGTACGGGTGCCGGACGATGGGCCAGCCGAACTCTCGCGCTTCGTCGGACAGGCCGCGGAACACCGGGTAAAGCAGCGTGTGCAGGCGGGCGTAGCGGCGGTAGTGCTCCAGCGTGTCGGCGTCGCGATCGAACGACCAGTTGGCGCACTCCTCCGAGCCGTGGTGCGTGCGCATGAGCGGGTGGAACGCGCCCAAGGCGGACCAGCGGAAGAACAGCTCTTTGGTGGTCGGCGGGCTCCGCAGCGCGCTGTATCCCGCGATGTCGGAGCCGAAGATGGGCACACCCGACAGGCCCAAATGCGCGGCGATGGGCACGATGGTCGGGAACCCGTCTTCGTAGTCCCACGTGGTCTCTTGGTCGCCGCCCCACATGGTCGGCGTCAGGCCGCCGGAGCCGCCGTTGATGGACGCCCAGCCAGAGCGCGCGAAGTACGTCCAGTTGTTGGGCGCGTCGCTCTCGGCGTGCACGTCCGTGAGCACGTCGGTGACGGTGGCTTGGAAATCGAGCGGGTAGCGGTTGTGGTAGTGCCAGGGGTCTTCGCGGCTCTGCAGCACCACGTCGACCGGCGCCCACTCCGTGAAGTCCGCCATCCACCCGTCGATGCCGAGCGTCGTCGCCGCGATGGTCATGTAGTCGGACATCCAGCGCCGAGCGGCCGAGTTGGTCAGGTCGACGAGTCCGGCAACGCGGAACGCCGGATCCGTGACCGTGCGGACCTCTCCGTCGGCGTTCTCCATGAGGTAGCCGCGGGCGGTGCCCTCGTCCCACATGCGCGTCGGCATGGGCACGAACGTGTTGAAGTACGCCAAGAACGCGAAGCCGTTGGCGTGCAGCCAGCCCACCTCGACGCCCAGGTCAGGATACTGCTCTTGGTCCCATTCCCACGCGTAGCTCAGCCGGTATCCGGTCGCCGTCTGGTTGCCGCCGATCCAATCCTCGGACCAGATCGCGGACGACGGGACATCGGCGTCGCGCAGGGTGGTGGCGACCTCGCGCAGCATGGCGCTGCCTCCGATCGAGTGGTTCCACGGTCCGAAGGTCCAGGCGGGCGGGTCGTACGGCAGGCGGCCGGTGTAGTGCGTGACGCGGGTCATGCGCTCCAGCGGCGTCGCGCCGGCGACCAGCACCATGCCGGGCAGCGCGGCATAAGAGCGCAATCGGGCCAGCGCGGGGTCGGCCTCGCCGAGGTCGATCTCCGAGTAGGAATCGTGGGTGACGAGCGCGGTCCAACCGGCCGAGGACCACCACACGCCCATGGGTGCGTAGGCGGCCTCGGGGTCGTTCTCGAGCGGCCAAATTTGGGGCGTCTCGGGCTTGCCGTTGCCCTGTTCTTGCGTCCACAGCGGGAACGTTCGGCCGCGCAGGTTCATGCTCGTGACCTGGGAGCCGAGTCCAAAGTAGGCGGTGTCCGAGGCCTGGCTCCACGTGAGTTCACCCGCGTCGAAGGGGCCCTCCAGCTCGATGCGCAGGTCGCCGTCCAGGTCGTTGAACACGAGCAATACGTCGGCGTCTTCGTCGATCACGTCGTACCGTAAGGTCACCCCGTCCGTGGCAGCTTCGATGGTCGGAGGCCCGCTCACGTCGCGCCACTCCAGTGTGCTGTCGCCACCTTCTAGCGCGATTCTGAACGCCCCGAACTGGTTCTCCACGCCGGGCTCGCCGAGCGCCACACGCAGGGTCGCGCCGCCCGCGGCATCGCAGGTGTCAGGGCCGCGCAACACGGGGGCGCTCGCGTCCGGGGCGGCGACGGACCACGCGCCGGTCGCGCTGTTCAGCGAGACCGTCCACGCACCCACCGGGAACGCTTGTGTGTCGCCTTCGGCGCTCGGCGTGCACTCGGTCGGTTCGGGGCCTGCGTGTGGCGTCCCGCAGCCGTCACAGCCCGCGTCTTCCGTGGTATCTCGCTCGGTCTCGGCGTCGATCACGTCGCCGGCGTCCCCCTCTCGGTCCGCTGGAGGATCGGAGTCGCCGCACGCCATCGCGGCGAGCGCGAGCAGTGGGCACGCAAAAAACGGGAGCGCGAGGCGAGACGGGCGCATAGCGAGTCACCGGAACGGGATAGGGTTGTGGACGCTCCGTGACGCTATCGTGGTGTGCGCGTCGATTCAAACCCGCAATCGCCGCAGTCATGAGAATGTCATTTCGCGCGAGACCCTTCTGTCCAATCGGCGAAAATGAGAGACATGCTCGCCCACTCTCTAGGCCCCCATCGACATGCGCCACATCGTACGCTCTTCGCTTTGTTTCTCACTTCTGCTCGCTGCCTGTAGCGACGACGCACCCGGCGATGCCGACACGGGCGTCGCGCTCGACACGTCCGTTGACGTGACGGCGGACACGGACCAAGACGCGGGCGACGACGCGAACGCGGATGTCACAGCCGCCGTGCCGCCGGCCCCCACGGGCACCTCGTTGATTTTCGACCTGGAGGTGGCCACCGGTACCGCCACCGCGGACGATTGGTACGACTTCCCGTTCCCCTCCGACCTGCGCCTCGACGCCGACGGAACGGCGCCCATGTCGGCGCTGCCGAACCTGCGCAACCAGCCGCTGGTCGCCGGCCTGATCGAGACCGCCGATGACCTGCCGGCCTACTCGCAAGTGCCCGTCGCTTGGTTCCGCTTCAGCGCGCCGCTCGCGGTGTTCGAGCTTGAGACCGAGCTGGAGACGAGCGTCGACGCGGGCGCGTACCTGATCAACATCGACGAGGAGTCGAGCACGTATCTGGAGCTCGCGCCGATCGTGGCCAAGACCCTGGTCGACGACAATTACACCGCCTCCAACGTGCTCGCCGTCGGCGTGTACCCGGGCTGGGTGCTCGAGCCGGACACCACCTACGCGTTCGTCGTGAGCCGCGATTGGAACGACGCCTCCGCCGCTGCGCTCGGCGTGCCTGAGGCGCTCTGGAACATGGCCCACGGCGAGTCCAGCGGTGACGCCGACGTGGACGCCAACTACGCGCCGCTCTGGACCGCGCTCGAAGGCGCACAGGTGGACCCCGCGACGGTCGCCGCCGCCACCGTGTTCACCACCGGCGACCCCGTCGCGGACGTGTTCGCCATGACCGAGGCCATCCGCGAGCAATACGACCTCACGCTCGACAACCTGCAGGTGGACCCGGACGACGGCGCCGACCACCCGCGGTTCTGCGAGATCATCGGCACCATGGACGTGCCCGAGTTCCAAGAGGGCACCCCGCCGTTCAACACGGGCGGCCTGTTTGTGTTCGGCGAAGACGGCCTGCCGATCGAGCAAAACACCTCCACCATCCCGGTGGTGCTCAACCTGCCGCTCGAAGAGATGCCGGCCGAGGGTTACCCGCTCGTGATGTACTTCCACGGCTCCGGCGGCACGTACAACCAGGTGGTCGACCGCGGCCCCACCGACGCGCCCGGCGAAGGCCCCGCGCACGTACTCGCGGCGCATGGCATGGCGACCGTCGGCAGCGCGCACCCGGTCAACCCCGACCGACTTGAGGCCATCGGCGTGAACGCGTCCGGCTTCGACTACCTGAACCTGCAGAACCTCAAGTCGTTCCGCGACAACTTCCGCCAGGGCGTCATCGAGCAGCGCTTGTTCCTCGACGCGCTGCTCAGCGTGGAGATCTCCGCCGAGGTGGTCGCCAGCTGCGACGGCCTCTCGCTGCCGGAAGGCCAGGACGCGTATCGCTTCAACCCGGACGCTGTCATGGCGATGGGCCAGTCGATGGGCGGCATGTTCACGAACATCATGGCGCCGGTCGAGCCCCGCATCGGCGCGGTCGTGCCCACGGGCGCCGGCGGCATGTGGAGCTACTTCATCCTCGAGACGAGCCTCATCCCCGGCGTCGGTGGTTTGGTGTCGCGCCTGCTCGGCGTGGCGGACCTCACGCACCTGCACCCGTCGCTGCACATGATGCAGATGGCGTGGGAGCCGGTGGAGCCGCTCGTGTTCGTGCCGCGCTTGGCCCACGACCCGCTGCCGGGCCACCCGGTGCGCCCGATCTACGAGCCCGTCGGCGACGACGACTCGTACTTCCCGCCGGTGGTTTTCGACCGCATCGCGCTCGCGTACCGCAACCAGCAGGCCGGCGACGTGGTGTGGGACACCATGCAGGACTCGCTCGCGCAGCGCGGCCTCGACGGCCTGGCCGAGTACCCCGTGGTCGGCAACCGCACGTCCGTGAGCGGCGAGGCGTACACCGGCGTGGTGGTGCAGTACCCGGACGATGGCGTGATCGAGAACACGCACAACATCTTCCAGTACTACGACGAGGTGAAGTACCAGTACGGCTGCTTCTTCGAGACGTTCTACCGCACCGGCGTGGCCACCGTGCCGGCCCCCGACACGCTCGGCGTGGCCTGCCCGGGCCTGTAGCGAACCGCCGGAACGACGGCAGCGATTGAACTGAGCGCGGCGCCTGCGACCTAGCGGGGCCCGCGCTCGATGGCCTCCATGCAGGTCAAGCACAGAGGGGATTCGGGCGCGGCGTTCAGGCGCTCGCGCGCGATCTCTTCGTCGCAGCGGCGGCACATGCCGTACTCGTCGTCGCGCACCGCTGCGAGCGCGGCCATCACGTGCTGGAGGCGAACTTTGGAGCGCGCGCGGTTGGCCTGAGTCAGTTTCTGGGCCTGAATTGCGTCGATGCGCGACAGCCGGCCGATGGGCTGATCAAGGTCCACCGGCTGCGCGCCTGCCTCCGTGGCCTGCATCAGCCCCTCAAGCTCGAGTTTGAGCACCTGTAACTGCTTGTGATAGCTGATGATTTCGTCCTTAGAGAGCGGCTTCATCGGAGTTCCGGTGTGGGGGGAGAGCATACGTTGGGCGGCATCGGGCACCGTGTCCAGTCCGCCGCCGTTCGGCATGGCACGATCGACCGCGCGGCGAACGAACTTGCGCTTTGTCCTGGCGGTCCAAGCCGTTCGAAACTAAGAGCGCGACGTGGACATCATCACTTGGTTAGGAATTGCCGTTTGCCTCGCGCATTCGGGCATGTTTTCAGGATTGAACCTTGCCTTGCTCGGCGGCAGTCAACTTCGACTCGAAGTAGACGTCGCGTCCGGCAACGAGGATGCAGCGAAGGTTCTCGATCTTCGGAGCAACTATAACCGGTTGCTCACCACGATCCTGTGGGGAAACGTCGCAGTAAACACGCTGCTGGCGCTGCTCACCAACTCGATCCTGACCGGCGGCGCCGCGTTCGCGATCAGCACCATCGGCATCACGTTCTTTGGTGAGATCGTGCCGCAGGCGTACTTCTCGCGGCACGCGCTGCGGGTCGGCGCTTTCTTCGCGCCGCTCATGCGCGTCTACATGTTCCTGCTGTGGCCGGTTTCCGCGCCCAGCGCGCGCCTGCTCGACGTGTGGCTCGGTGAGAGCGGCGTGAGCTGGTACCACGAACAAGCGCTGCAAGAGGTGCTGCGGCGCCACGCCGAGGACGAGGGCACCGATGTGAACCACACCGAGGCGATCGGCGCGATCAACTTCCTCGACCTGGACGATGTGCCGGTGCCGATGGAGGGCGAGCCGCTCGACCCGCTGAGCGTGATCCTGCTGCCTACGCACATGGACTTGCCCACGTTCCCGGACTTTGAGCGCACGCCTGGCGATCCGTTCCTGCAGCAAGTGCACGCGTCCGGCCGCGCCTGGGTCATCCTGTGCGACGAAGAGACCGAGTTGCCGTACCTGGCGCTCGACGCCGACGGTTTCTTGCGCGCCGCGCTCATGAGCAGCGGCCCGTGCGACCCCTACAGCTTCTGCCACCGGCCGCTCATCGTGCGCTCGCCGGACAAGAAGATGGGCGACATCTTGTCGCGCTTCGTCGTGGACCCGGAACACCCCGGCGACGACGTGATCGACGACGACGTGGTGCTCGTGTGGACGGACGACGGTCGGCGCCTGCTGACCGGCGCAGACGTGCTTGGCCGCCTGCTTCGTGGTATCGCACGACGAGACGACGGCCTGGATGACTTTCTTGAGATGGGCGTACCGCACGCCCGCACGGGACCGCGCGAAGTTCTGGACGACTAGCTCCCCGCCCGTCGTCTTGCCTACGGTGAACGATGAGCGAGAGAGCGATGAAGCGATTGTGGGTTGGTGTTGTCGCGCTGGTGCTCGGTTGGGCGCCTAACGCCACGGCGCAGTCCGGGTACCCGTCCTTCGCGCAGGTGTGGGATGTGACGATTACCGGCGCGTCCGAGAGCCATGGATTTGGGGTCGCGGACGCCGACTTCCGCGGGCAAGTTCGGGTCCTCGCTGGCCCGAATGGGGCCTTTGGTGCGTTCGCGTGGGAGGGCATGCACCTGCGCTGGGCGGCTGGCGCGTGGGAGGCCGAGGCCATCGATGAGTTCTCGGTCGTGCTCACCAACGTGTTGGGTTCGCGGGGGCGAGAGGCCGCCGTGTGGCACCTGGGTGGAGACGCGGAGGCGCGGCATCTGCAGGCGCCCCACAGCGAGCGCCGCGGCGCGTTTCACCTCCCGGAAGAGCCGACCGCGCTGCCCCGTGACTTCAACCTGAGGGCTTCGCCTCAGCGTCCGACCGCCTCAGCGGAGCTGCTGGCCGGCACGTGGATCTACGCGACGCAGCCGGCGGAGGCGTCGGGCGTTTGGAGCATCGGGTGGGGCGGGACGTTCGGCATCACCGCGCCGTCGTTCAACGGCGGCCCCATCCACTACACCGAGGGCGCGTGGTCGCGTCGTGGCGCCCAGGACGCCGCGCTGCAGCTGCAGTTGATCATGTACAGCGGTGAGCGGGCCGAGAAGCAGTTCGTGACCGTGACGTTCCTCACGGACGATTACATGCGCGTGGCGGGCCGGTCGGGGGACTTCTTCTTGGTGCGCACCACGCGCCCGTGGCTGACCCGCGCGCCGGAGACGGTCCGGCAGCAGATGCTGGCCGACGCGCGCTGGCAGGACGCGGGTTGCGATGCCGCGGCGGTCGAACTCACCCGGGTGCGGGTGCTGGACGTGAACTCGGACGGCGCGCTGGACCTTCGGACGGACACCCCGTGTCGCGCCGCCGACGGTTGGTCCACCTTCACGCTGTGGCTCGCAGACTCGGAAGGGAACTACCGAGAAGTCTTTGAGTATCAAGGGAGTATGCTCGCCGCGGACGCGACTGACGCGCCCGAATACGCGCTCGTCGGCTACCAGTGCAACGCCCGCGACGAGTGCGAGGCCACCGCGTTCGCTTGGAACGGGGAAGCCTACGTCGAGGCGGCCGAGTAGGGAGCGTGGGGCGCGGACTCCGGTCGGCAACGGGCCGACCCAGAGGCCGCTATTGGCGAAGCCAGACCAACACGTGGTTGTTCGCCGGGAGGGCCGCCGTGTGCGTTCGCGCAAAGCCAGCGCGGGCCGCGAGGGCGTCTAAGTCGACCACGTCGCGCACGCCCCAGTCGGGGTCGCGGCGCTGCAACGACGCATCGAACTGGGCGTTCGAGGGAGACGTGAACTCGCCCTCAAACTTGTACGGCCCGTAGGTGATGAGCGGCGTGCCCGGCTTGAGCAGCTGAGCGGCTCCGCTGAACAGGCCTTCGCTCGCGGCCCATGGCGCGATGTGAATCATGTTGATGCACACGATGGCGTCGGCCGCTGTCACGGGCCAGGGGTGCGCGGTGACATCGAGCGACAGCGCCGGCAACAGATTCGGCAGCTGCGCCTCGGCGGCGTACGCTGCGATGCTGGCGCGCTCCTCTTCCTCACGCGAGCTCGGCTGCCACTTCAGCTTCGGGAGCCCCGCCGCGAAGTGCACGGCGTGCTGGCCCGAGCCCGAGGCGATCTCGAGCACCGTCCCGGTTTTCGGGAGGTGCGCGTGGAGCGCGTCGAGGAGCGCGTGCTTGTTACGTTCGGTTGCTGGGTAGTCGCGTTTCATGCTGGATCGCTGTCGCCTTCGTCGTCGTCATCATCCTCGTACTCGTAGGCGACGTCCATACCGTCATCCGCATCGTCGTCGAACTCGGGGTCGTAGTCGGGGTCGAAGAACGTATCGAACGCAGCTCGCTCCGCCTCCAGATCTCCTTCTTCGCTGACGCCGGTGAGCTGCATCAGGACCGTGCGCTCGCCGTGAACGACGCCGTCGATGGTGACCATCAAGCCGCTCACGTCGTCGGCGAGCTCGACCAGGATGCCGTCTCCAGCGAGGTGGAGCAGGGCGGAGAGCGGGTACTCGAAGGCGGGCATCGCCATGAACACCTGGTTCTCTTTGGCGCCCTCGACGTAGCCGGCGAGCAGGCCGCCCGCGGCGGTGCTGAGTACCGGGTCGAAGCCCGACTCCTCGCTGTCGTCCTCGGGCAACACCGAGAGCGCGGCGCCGCAGGCCACGGCCAGGTGGTGCAGCGTGACGCCGGAGTTGAGCAAGAAGGTGCGCCACTCGCCGGCGCCGTTCTCGACGCGGCACTGCAGCAACTCACCAACGTCCTCGGGCGGCTCTTCGACCGCCTCCAGCCATGCCGGAACGGCCGGGAGCGTCGACTCGGCGTCGCGCGTGATCGTCACGCGGATCGTCACCTCGTCCTCGGTGGTCGTGTACGCGCCGGCGGCTTCGCGCAGCGTGGACGGCGAGCGGTCGACCATCTCGACGATCGCGCGGGCGCACAGCAGGAGATCGAGCGCACGCTCCGCCGAGATCATGCCGGTGGACGGGGCCTCGTTCGCTTTCGGGTAGTTCAGCACGTACGGAACCGCGCCGATCTCCGGAGCGACGTCCGCCGCGTGCGCCTGCGCTCGGGCGACGTCATCGAGGCCGAACGCGGGCACCGCCTCTAGTGTGACCGTGGGCGCCGGCGGGCTCTGGCCCGGATCCGACCAGCCGGTGAGCGCGATCAAGTCCGCTTCGTTTGTCGCGAACGCCAGGATCGGCACGTTCTCGCCGACACACACGGCGCCGATCACGGACAGCTCGCGGTCGTCCGACGCGAACCGAATCACGTCGTTCGCGCCGAACGTGAGCCCAACGCGCGACATCGCGAGGTCGTAGATCGCGTCGGCAAGGTCTTGCTCCCATGCGGCGACCGGCATCCAGAAGAACGCAGGCGTCTTGCCCGCGAGCGACGCACGCGCCTGCTTGAGCAGGCCGTCCGCGTTGGGCAGCTCATCGAGCAGCTCGCCCGTCTCTTCGGTGAGCGGGGGATCGAAGCGCATCAGCGCATCCACCGAGTTGCTCACCACGCGGCTCGGACGGGAGCGCAGCGCCAGCTTGTGGGCCGTCCGCTCCACCACGTCGCCGATCTCGCCGGGGCCACACACCTGCGCGGAGAGCACGCTCGCGTTGGTGGTGAACAACACCACGAACGCGTTCTCTCCCGGAGCGTCGCTGGCGGGGTACACGCCAATCTCCCAGGTAATTTGAGGGGGCTTCGAGCGACGGCGGCGGATTGATCGGACCATGAGTTCACCTTGATGGAGTTGTACGCCTTCTGCTCGGTCGCAGCCGCCCGCGCAACCCCAGCGCGTTCGCGTGGGTAACCCAACGCGTTCGCGTGGGTCCCGCGGGGCTGGGTGCGACAATTTGCCGCGTGCCGTTTCGCGCCAAGCCCCTTGTCCGCGCGCGCCCCGCGTTACATCGTTCGACCGCCTCTCGCACCCGGACTTCCCATGTCGGATCTTCTCGCGGCTCGCTCGCAGATGGCCCTTACTCTCGCGTTTCACATCGTGTTCGCCGTCATCGGCGTCGCGATGCCACTGCTCATGGTCATCGCCGAGCGACAGTGGATTCGCACGCGCGACGAGACGTATCGCGTGCTGGCGAAGCGGTGGGCCAAAGGTACCGCGATCCTGTTCGCTGTGGGCGCGGTCTCGGGCACCGTGCTCTCGTTCGAGCTCGGCCTCCTGTGGCCGCAGTTCATGGCCCTCGCCGGGCCGATCGTCGGCATGCCGTTCTCCATGGAGGGCTTCGCGTTCTTCCTCGAGGCCATCTTCCTCGGCATCTACCTCTACGGATGGGACCGCATCTCGCCGACCCTGCACCAAATCGCGGGCGCTGGCGTCGCGCTCTCTGGCATCTGCTCGGCCGCCTTCGTGGTGTGCGCCAACGCGTGGATGAACACGCCGGCGGGCTTCGAGATGGTCGACGGTGTTGTCGTGTCCATCGACCCCGTGGCCGCCATGTTCAACCCGGCGTCGTGGACCCAAATGTCGCATATGGTGGTGGCATCGTACGCCGCCGTCGGGTTCGGCGTGGCCGGTGTGCACGCCTACAAACTGCTTCGCGAACCCGGCAACCTGTTCCACCGCCACGCGCTCGGCATCGCCATGGCCGTCGGCATCCCCGCCGCCTTCATGATGCCGGTCACCGGACACTTCTCGGCGGAGCATGTGGCCGAGTACCAACCGGCCAAGTTCGCGGCCATGGAGGCGCACTGGGAGACCGAGCGGGGCGCCGCAATTCTCATCGGCGGCTGGGCGGATGAGGAGAACGAAGAGACCCGCTTCGCGATCCGAATTCCCTATGCGTTG
>CBDUJZ010000009.1:0-67369 GCA_965367675.1 uncultured Myxococcales bacterium
TGGCCGCGAAGGTCGTCTCGGGCCTCGGCGCCGTAGGCTGCGCGGTCTCCCTCGCGGTCGTCGTGTCGCGCTCGGTGGTGGAGGACCCGGTGTCGATGATCGTGCTCGTCGTCTTGGCGGCGCTCGCGTTGGGCGCCGAGCATTTGGTGTTCAAAAAGCGGCGCGTCGCGATCGAATCGGGCGGATAGGCCCGTCGATAGCCGAGACCGCTAGCGTGCGCCGCCCGGGCCGCCGCCGTGCTCGGCCCAGAAGGGATCGCGCAGGCGTCGTTTGTAGAGTTTTCCGTTGGGGTCGCGGGGCAGGCTGGGGGCAAAGTCGATGCGGCGCGGGCGCTTGAACTTGGCCAGCTGCCCTTCGCAGAACGCGAGCAGCTCGGCGCGCAGCGCGTCGGGGTCGGTGTCACCGAACGGCTCCACCACGGCCATCGTCTGCTCGCCGAGGTCTTCGCTGGGGATGCCGAACACGGCGACATCCGCGACGTGCGGGTGGTTGAGCAGCACGGCCTCGATTTCGGCGGGGTAAATGTTCACGCCGCCGCTGATGATCATGTCGGCTTTGCGGTCACACAGGAACAGGAAGCCGTCCTCGTCCACGTAGCCCGCGTCACCGACGGTGAAGAAGCCCGCGTTCCAGGCCTCGCGCGTCTTCTCGGGGGCGTCGTGGTACTCGAACTTGTGGTCGCCCATGCGAATCCAAACGGTCCCGGGCGTGCCGGCCTCGACGGGCTCGTTGGCGTCGTTGAGGATGCGTATCTCACTGATCGGCCAAGGCTTTCCGACCGTGCCGGGCTTGGCGCGCCACTCCGCCGGGGTGGCCAGCGTGCCGCCGCCTTCCGACGCCGCGTAGTACTCGTAGATGCACTCGCCCCACCACGTGAGCATGCGCTGTTTGACGTCGACTGGGCAGGGCGCCGCGCCGTGGATCACGTGGCTGAGCGAGGACACATCGTACTTGGCGCGCTCCTCGGGGGTGAGCTTTAGCAGGCGCACGAACATGGTGGGCACCATGTGGGTGTTGGTCACCCCATAGCGGTCGATGCGCTCGAGCATTCCGTCGGGGGTCCAGCGGTCCATGAGCACCACCGTGTGCCCCATGTGCAGGTGGTTGGTCGCGAAGTTGATGACAGCCGTGTGATAGAGCGGCGCCACGCAAATATGCACGCCCGGCTGGCCTGGGAGCATGCCGAACAGCGACAGGAACAGCGCCTGTTGTGACGAGACCATCTCGGGCGGGACGTCGTAAAGCGGTCGCCGGACGCCCTTGGGGCGGCCCGTGGTGCCGGAGGTGTATGTCATGGTCGTGCCGGATCGCCGTGCGTCGGGCGTGCTCGTAGCATGTGCCCCGCGCCACGTTTCGAGCGTGGTGAAACCGGGGGTGGGCCCTGTGGAGAGCCGCTGCTGCGCGGGAATCTGCGCGAGGTCGCAGGCGGCCGTGGCGTTGTCGGCGCAGCGGGCCGAGGTCACGACGACGCGCGCCTTGGAGTCGGTCAGGATGTAGGCGATCTCGGGCGCGGTCAGGTGCCAGTTGACCGGCGTGAGATAGAAGCCCGCCTGTGCGACGGCCATGAACAGCACGAGCGCCTCGTGGGTGTTCTCAAGCACCATCGCGACGTTGTCTCCCGGCTCCATCCCCATCGCGCGCAGCGCGTGGACGGTCTGGTTGCAGGTGTCGAGCAGCGCCCCGAATCGGATCTCGCTGCCGTCGGGGTTCACCACCGCGAGGTCGTCACGGTGGGCGGCGGCGTGTTTCCAGAATCCGATCTCGGGCAGCTCAGTGTGCGACATGGGACAATCGACGGTGCGAGTAGGTGTGTCCCGTGACTAGAACATGTTTCAGTTTGCCCGTCTACGTACGAAGCCCGCGGGCCGGTGAGGGGGCACGCGACCGCGTCCGGTTCGCTGACGGTCGCTAGGGGCTACTCGCCTTCTGCATCGTCGGAGTGCGCTTTGATGGCGGCGGCGGCGGTGGCCCGTCCGATGAGGTGCCGCATCTTGTGCTTCTGTCGTGCGCCGTTGCCGCGGTCTTTCCAGCGGATGTTCCGCCACACGTCGGGGTGCAGCAGCACGAGCACGGTGACGATCTCAAGTCGCCCGATCCACATGGCGGCGGTGAGCACGAGTTTTACGCCCGGGGTGAAGGACGCGTAGGTGCCCATGGGGCCGGCGACACCGAACGCGGGGCCGATGTTGCCCAGGCATGCGATGGCGGCGACGAAGCCGGTCTCGAGCTCCACGCCTTGCACGACGACCAGGATTCCGACGACCACGTAGCCGACGAAGTAGAGCATCACGAGCGCGATGATGGAGCGCATGACGCGTCCCGGCATGATGTTGCCTTGCCACTTGTAGGGCAAAATCGCGGCCGGGTGGATGGTGCGGGTGATGGTCTGGACGATGTACTTTCCGAAGATGAGCAGCCGGACCACCTTGGGGCCACCGGCGGCGCTACCGGCACAACCGCCGACGAGCATGACGCCGACGAGCAGCGCCTTGGAGCGGTCGTCCCACAGGTTGAAGTCGACGCTCGCGAAGCCGGTGCTTGAGATGAGGCTGGTCACTTGGAACAGCCCGGTGCGGATGGACTCTTCGGTCAGCGTGCCGGAGTAGGACACGGCGATGAGCAGCCCAGCGGCGAGAGAGAACAAGTAATAGAACTTGAACTCCATGTCTCGAAGTGGCGCTGAGGGTTTGGATGTAAGTGACCGATAGAGAAGCGGAAAGCTTGTGCCGGAAATGAGCATGAACACGATCAGAACCCACTCCGCTGCGGGGTTCTCGAAGCCGGCCATAGACAGGCCATTGGTCGAGAAGCCACCGGCGGCGAGGGTCGCGAAGGCGTGGCAGACGGCGTCGTAGACGCTCATCCCGGAGAGCATGAGGCACAGCGTGCAGAGCAGCGTAAGGCCCGAGTAGAGCACCCACAGACGGCCCGACGCCTTGCGCACTTGAGGCTTCGGGCCGTCGGATGAGGCGTCGGAGGCTTCGGCGAAGAACAGCTGTCGACCGGCGATTCCGAGCCGGGGCAGCACGACGACGAAGAGGGCGATGATGCCCAATCCGCCGAACCACTGCGTCATGGCGCGCCACAGGTAGAACGCGCGGTCGTACTCGCTGAAGTCGACGAGGATCGTCGCGCCGGTCGTGGTGAGGCCGGAGATGGTCTCAAACAGGGCGTCGACGAACGAGAGTCCGGCGAAGCAATACGGGATGGCGCCGATGAGCCCGAGCGTGGCCCAGGTGAGGGCGACGATAGACAGGGCCTCGATGCGGTACAGGCGCAGGTTGCGCCAGCGCTGGAACGACTTGTGGGCGGCGGTGCCCAGCGTGAGGCTGAGCGCGGTGGTGACGGCGAAGCCGCCGGCCGTGTGGTAGTCGCCGTCGATGAGCGCGAGCACCATGGGCGGGCAAAACGCGACCGAGAAGTACAGCAGCAGCTCGCCGATGATGGCGGCGATGACTGGAATTCTCACAACACCGCGGGGGCTTCGGCGGTCGCGAGGCCGAAGGTGGCGCGCACCTCTTGCTCCTGGTCACGACTGCAGATGACGAGCAGTCGGTCGCCGCCTTGGATGGTGTCTCGACCGGTCGGAACCCGCACCCCACGCTCGCGGAGGATGGCGCCGATGATGGCAAATCCGGGGAGCGTAAGGTTCATGATTGCGGTGCTTTGGAACGTTTTGTCTAGAGCAACTTCTAGGACGGAGAAGTCGCCGTGCTCCAGGTCTGCGAGGTGCACGTTGTCCGACTCGACGAACTCGTTCACGACGCGTCGAATGGCTGCGCCCTTGGCCGACAAGACCACGTCGACGCCGACCTTTTCGAAGATGCGTTCGTTGATCAGTCGGTTGGCCCGCGTGATGACGCGCGGGACGCCGAGGTGCTGCGCGAGCAGCGAGATGAGGAGGTTCTTTTCGTCGTTGCTGGTGACGGCGACGAGCGCTTGCGGCTCATCGACCAGCTCTTGCTCGAGCAGGTCGAGGTCGGAGCCGTCGCCGTGGAGCACGAGGCAGTCGAGTTGGGTGGCGATCTCGGTGCATCGGCCGCGGTCGGACTCGATGACTTTGACGTACCAACCGGCGTCGCTCAGGCCCTCGGCGACGGCGCCGCCGACGAGGCCACCACCGACGATGATCGCGCGGTTGCGCTGCTTGCGGTGGCTCGCGTCCGAGAGGAACCGGTGGAGTCGCCGGATGCCTTTAGGGGTGCCGATGACGGTCATTCGGTCGCCGGCTTGGAACTGTGTGGAGCCGCGCGGGATAAAGAACTCGTCGCCGCGCTGGCCCATGGCCGCGAGCACGCCGGTGGGCATTTTCAGGCGGGAGAGCGGCTCGGAGGTGAGCGTCGTGTCGCCTTCGACCTCGAACTTCTCCAAGATGATCTTTCCGCCCACGAAAGAGCGCACGTCGAGCGCGCCGGGGACGGTGACGATGCGCACGATTTCTTCGGCGAGCTGCGAGCTTGGGCGCACGATGGCGTCGATCCCGAGCGACTCCGCCAGCGCATCCTCGTCGGAGTCGACCTCGAAGAAGCCGCGCCGGTTGAGGAAGCAGATGACCTGCGCTGCGCCCATGCGGCGGGCGGCAACACACGAGACGATGTTCTTCTCGTCGTCTTCGGAGACGGCGATGAACACACTGGCCTCGGCGGCGCCGGCGGCGTGGAGTACCGTCGGCGACGTGATGGAGCCGTCGAAAATCTCGATCTCAAGGCGCTCTAGCCGGGCGTAGTGCCGGTTGTGCGGCCCGATGAAGGCCACATGGTGCGACGCCATAAGACGCTCAGCGATACGGAGGCCGACTTCACTGCCGCCTGCGACCACGATGTTCATAGTTGTCTTCCTGAGACAGGTTGCCGGAGCGCTTAGCACACGCGCGCGCCTCTGCAACATGTTCAATTCCGGCGGTCGCCAGGTGGGCGCATTCCCTGTACCCTCGCGGAATGAAAGCCAGCGTTCGGAACCCCTTCGCGTCTGCGGCCCGTCTTGGGCGGCAGCTCTGTACCCCATTTGGCGCACGGTTCGGCCGGTCGTGTAAAGGCCGTCGCGGGGCCGTTCGCGGGTCCCTGGTCGCCGTCGGCGCCGCGTTTCTGCTAGCGAGCGCGGGGTGTGGCGATGACGCGGACGCCGAGGCGCTTGTGGTCGACTTTGACACGCTGCCGGCCGCCGCGCATGAGGCCCGCCCGTGGGTGCGTTGGTGGTGGCCAGGCGGCGCCGTGGACGACGCGCAGCTCGCGCAGGAGTTGGCCTGGATGGGCGAAGCGGGCTTCGGCGGGGTAGAGGTCCAGGCCTTCGACGCCGCGCTTGATCCCACAAACGGCCCCGAGTGGGACGCACGCCAGCGTGATGTGCGCTCGGCCGCGTTCATCGGCCACGTGCGCGCGGCCCTCGACGCCGCGGCGCAACACGATATGCGCGTGGATCTCACCGTCGGCAGCGGCTGGCCCGTGGGCGGGGCGCACGTGCCGCATGAAGACGCACTCACCACGCTCATGTGGTGGGAGTCGACTGTGCAGGGCCCCATCGAGTTGGACGTGGTGCCCGAGCCGAGCGCCAGCGTGTTCTTCGAGGTCGCGGAGCTGGCGGAGAGCGCGTTCGGGGAGCGCCTCGCGCGGTTCCTGCCGGAGCTCGCCCAGCCGGTCGCGGCGTACGCGGCGCGCGTCGAGTCAGGGTCACGATCCCGAAACTGGCTCGACCTGGACGACACCGTGGTCTTGAACCCGGCGTCGATCCGCGACCTGACCAGCAGTTGGGTGGACGGCCGGCTTCAGGCCTCGCTTCCAGCGGGGAAGTGGCACGTGGTCGCGGTGTTTTCAGGGCCCGACGGTGAGTACATCACGCTGACCTCCGAGCCTGGAAACCCGTACCCGGTGGACCACCTGAACGGCGACGCGGTCGCACGCTCTGTCACGGCACTCTTGGGGGACATCGGCGCGCATGCGGCCTGGTCGGGGCTGTTTGTGGATAGCTTAGAGTTTAAAGTTGACCGACTGTTTACCGGTGATTTCCTCGAACGGTTCGAGGAACTTCGGGGCTATGCCCTCGACCATCAGGTGTTGGCGGTTTTGGCGCAGAGCGCGGACAGTTTCTTGCTGGACGCCGGGCGGGTAGCGGTCGCCCCTGAGCTGCAGCTCGGCCCCGACGATGACCGCGTGCGCTGGGACTATCGGGAGACCGTGTCGGACCTGTTCGTCGAGCGCTTCGCTGGAACGCTCGCGTCGTGGAGCGCGGATCGGGGCATGACGCTTCGCGCGCAAAACTACGGCATCGACATCGACGTCATTCGCGCTGCCGGCGCTGCGCACATTCCGGAGACGGAGACGCTCTACGCTGGCGGAGCGAGCGTGTTCTACAAAGTCGCGGCGGCGGGAGCGCATTTGTACGGCCGGCAGCTCGTTGGGGCGGAGGCGTTTTCCTTCATCCAGCGCGACCACATGACCACGCCGCAGAAGGTGCGCGCGGCGGCGGATAAGCTGTTCGCGGCGGGCGTCAATCACCTGGTGCTACACGGCGTTCCGTACCCGGCAGAGGGGGCGTACGGGGTGACCGGTTGGACACCGTTCTCCAGCCCGTTCGGCGGGGCGTCGACGTTTGGCTCTACGTTCGGCGAGCGTTGGGAGTTCTTCGACAGCCTGCCTGCCCTGACGGGGTACATGGCGCGGTCCCAGGCCTTGCTGCGTATGGGGACCCCGCGCGCCGACGTGCTGATCTACTACCCGTTCCATGGCTTCCCGACGTCGCTCGCGCTGGCCGAGTCGTTCCGGGAACCGCTGCTGGGCGGGCACATGGAGGGCGTGGAGGTGGAGAGCCGAGAAGTGCCGTTCGCGTCGATCGCGTCGTTGCTCGGGCCCCCGGTGGAGGACCCGCGGGTGACGTGGCTCGTGGCGCTTCAGGCGGAGATCAGCGGGCTAGAGGACGCTGGGCTCACGTGGGATTGGATCAACGCCGAGCGTTTGGCTGTCGCCACGGTGGCGGACGGGGAGATTCGAGTCGCTGACGCGGCTTATGACGCGTTGCTGCTGTTCGACGTCGCCGAGATGCCTGCGCGCGCGGCCGAGGCCGTTGCGGGCCTCTCAGAGGCGGGTGCGCGGGTCGTACTGCGGGAGGTTGACGTGCAGCAGAGCCCGTCGTTCGCCGAGCTCGGGCGCGCCGGGGAGATTCAGGCGTGGATGGCGCGTGCGCGCGCCGCGGGAGCGCAGGACGTGACGACCGTGGCGGACGAGCACCTCCCTCGGCACGTGCGTCTGACCGGGAGCGCGGGGCGGGTGCTCACGCGTACGCTGCCCCACGGAACGCTCCACTTTGTGCACAACCCCTCGGCGACCTCCGCGACGGTGGTGGTGCAAGCGCAGCGGTGTGAGGAAGCGGTGCTGTATGACGCGTGGGCCGATGAGCGTTGGCAGCCGATCGCGGCCGAAGGCGGCGGTTGGCAACTCTCACTCCCGGCTTGGAGCGCTCGATTTTTGATCTGCGGTCAGTCCGACTCGGACGTGCTCGCGGAGATTCAATCGAGCGAGACGGGGGGCGTGGAGGTGAGCGGGTGGACGCTCGAAGCGACGTCCGCGACGGGGCTGTTCGATGCGGTCTCTTTCGCTCCAGGGCACTTGATGGATTGGCGGGAAGTTCCTGAGTTGATGGGGCTTTCTGGTGTTGCTGTGTTCGCGGGGGCGTTCGCGTGGACCGGAGAGTCAGCGGCGGAGTTGGTGCTCGAAGACGTCTACGGAACGGTCGATGTGACGGTGAACGGCACGTATGTGGGCCGGCTCGACGTGGCCCCTTGGCGCATGCCGCTGCGCGCCCCTGATGGAGGTGAAGTGCTGCGCGCGGGCGAGAACACGGTGGTGCTTCGCCACGTGCCGCCGCTACGCAACGAGCTGGTCGCTGCGGCTGCAGCAGGCGCGGTGGAGTACGCGCAGTTCAACGGCAAGGAGGACTCGCTGGTGGCGAGCGGCGTGGTCGGGCCGGTTCGCGTGGTCGGGCGCTAGCCCCGAGCAATTGGACGCGTTTGACATGCGATCTACCGGTGGTTCCGTCCGGATCGCGTGGTTCACCTCAAATGGGTTAGCTCTCTAGAGCCCGCCGCCTGAACCGTCACTTTCGCCCGAGCCGTCAGCGACATCGGTGTCGTCGTCGGCGTCGGCGTCCTCCGATGCGTCGGCGTCACCAGACCCGTCAGCGACATCGGTGTCACCGGAGCCATCTGCCACGTCGGCGTCACCTGACCCGTCGGCGGCGGCATCCTCGAGCGTGTCTTCCACCACGTCTTCGGCGGTGTCTTCGGGCGTGTCGCTGAGCGTGTCTTCGGGCGCGTCGACCGCGGCGTCAGCAACGGTGTCTTCCGGGGCGTCGGCGGGCGCGTCCGCTTCAGTGGTGTCGGTCTCGGCAGCGTCGTCCGGTGCGTCTGCGGCGGTGTCGACGGTCGCGTCGCCCTCGGCATCGAGCGGCGGGAACGCGCCGTCTTGGATCACGCAGATGTTGCCGGAGCCGGGCTCAGAACCGTCGGGGCAGTACTCCTGCGATTCGAACAGCGCGCAGCCGGAGGCGGCGAAAACGAAGAGCGTGGCGAACGCCATCTGCGAAAAGCGGGACATGGGCTACTCGGTAGGAGGGACTCCGCGATCGTAGCAACACGTGGAATTCGTGTCACGCCCTAGGTCGCGCCGGGCACAATACGCCGACGTCAGCGCGGCTGGGACGGAGCGCGCATGGTACCGGCTCGGGGGAGGGGGCCCGGGCGGGCGACGGCCGAGGCACAAATCCCGTGTTGTATTTGAATCGCGGGTTACGCTAGACGGCCTTCATTCCCCGAGTTCGACGGAGATTGTCGCTTCGTACGTGCGTGAGTTCGCTCGCGTCGTGCCCGCGTACCGTCAGACCTTTGTCGTTTGAACCGCACTTCGAGCGGTGTTTGTGGCCGATCTCGTCCGCATTCGCCACTCCTGTACCCAAGAGCCGCCATGAAGACCCTCCCCCTGTTCCGCCACTCGCTTCTCATCGCCTTGGCGAGCTCCAGCCTGACCCTCGCCGCCTGTGGTGACGACGAGTCCCCCACGCCGGACGCTGGAGAGACCGACACCAGCGCGGACACCAGCGAGGGCGACGCGGCGGAGACGGATACGGTCGAAGCGGACGTCGCTGATGATGCGACGGTGACCGACACGGTCGAGGCCGACGTCGCCGCGGACACCGTTGAAACCGATGTGGTCGAGGCTGACGTTGCCGCGGACACCACCGAGACCGACACCGTCGAGGGCGATGTGGCCGAGGACACGACGGAGACCGATACCGTCGAGGCCGACATCACGGAAGACACGGTCGAGGACACGGTCGAGGACACCACGGAAGACACCGTCGAGTCGCGTCTCGAGGTCAACGGCTGCACCTACGAGACCGCCAGCGACATGACCGGCCAATCCACGGTCGACATCTCCGGCATTCAGGCGTGGACGATTCCGCACCAGGTCTGCATCGTCGTATCGGCGGGCACCGAAGTTTCCTGGTCCGGTAGCTTTGGCGGTCACCCGCTGGTGGGTGGCGAGGTGTTCTCCGTCGACGACGCGAGCCCCATCACCATCGCCGCGAATGCCGCTGGCTCCGAGGCGGCCACCGTGTCCGTCATGCTCGCGAACGCCGGTGACTTTGCATACTTCTGCAACCGTCACTTCGAGGCCATGCAAGGCGTCATCTACGTCGACTAGTCGGCGTCCGCCCCGTCGTTGTTGCGACGCTTGGTCCGCCGAACCCCCGCTACCTTGGCGTAACGGGGGCTCGGCGGTGAATCGGCTACACGTCTGTGTCCGACGTGGGTTTCCGCTTGAGCCAGAGCCGGAAGCACGTGCCCGAGCGATCGGCGAGATTCACGTGCTCCAGCTCGCCGCCCATCGCTCGCGCGACCTTTTTGGACACCGCGAGTCCCAAGCCGGTGCCCTTGATCTTGGTGGTGAAGAACGGCTCGAACATGCGCCTGCGGACGTCTTCCGGTAGGCCTGGGCCCGTATCGTAGACCTCGATGTACTCGGTGTTTGCGACGATCCGGAGCTCTCCCTCGCCCTGCATCGCTTGGCACGCGTTGATGGCGAGATTGACCAGCACTTGGCGCACCATCTCAGGATCGATGGCCATGTGCGGGTTTCCACGCACGCGCATGATCACGTTGGGGTAATCGATGCTCAGGCCGTCGAGGACTTCGCGGCACAGCTCGGCGACGTCGATACCGCTCTCGCTGCGGAACTGGTTGGGGCGCGCGTACGCGAGCAGGTCGGTGACCAAGTTGTTGAGGCCGCGCACCTGCTTGAGCACGCGGTCGATGATGTTATGCAGCCGGTCTCCGCTGGTGAACTCGTTCTGGATGACCTGCAGCGCGCCGCTGATTCCAGCGAGCGGGTTGCGAAGCTCATGCGCCAGCGTGGCGGTCAGCGTGCCGATCTGCGCCAGGTGTTCGGCTTGCTGCGCGCGCCGTTCGGCTTCGACCGCTGCGGTGTGGTCTTGCACGTACGCGATGAGGCCGGCCTCGGGCGCTTCGAGCGGTACCAGCGTGATCGAGACGTGCGCTGGCCGCCCGCCGATCGTGATGTCGACGCGCCGAATGCGCAGGCTCTCGCGGTCTTGAAGCGCCCGTTGGATGTGGTCCTCAAAGTCGGCGTCTTGGAACAGGCTCGGCGGGAGCACGTCCCGGTAGTGTGCCCCCACGGAGGAGCGGTGCCCAAACAGCCAGGCGGCCGCCGACGTGGACGAGATCACGTTGCCGTGTTCGTCGAGCAAGATGGCGGCGGCGGGCAGGTGGGCGATGAGCAGCATACGCGCATCACGGACCCGCTTTTGCGCCTCCACCGAGTGGTACGTGCTCGTCATGAGCCCGAGGTCGAGCATGGTGACCTTGCGGATCGCGTTCACGGTGCTCGTCGGGTCCTCCGTCGCCGCGATCGCGATCTGAATCAGATCCTCCTGCATTGCCGACATCGCGAAGAACATGGCCGCGTGCGACACGCCGACGCGCACGTGGACATGGCCGATCCGCTGCCGTGCGTGGGTGTAGTCATCGTCCCACGGGCCGTTGAGCATGCTCTGGATCCAGCGCTTGAGCGTCTGCTTGAGTCGCTCCACCTGGACCGGGTCAGAGATGATCTCGCGGGTCGTCGGGTGCGCGAGCACCTTCTCGTAGAAGTGCTCGACCACCGGACCGAGTTCTGGCTCCACAAACGGCCACAGGCGCTGCAGCAGCGCTTTGTCTTCGGAGCTGAAATCTCCGTAGGAGCAGAACTCGTCGATGTTCATGGTTTTACGTCGTACTTCTTGAGTCGGGAGCGCAGCGCATAGCGGCTGAGCCCCAGAAGTTTGGCGGCCTGCGTCTGGTTTCCGTTGGTGCGTTCAAGGGCTTGCAGCACGAGCCCGCGCTCCACGCGCTCAAGCTCGACGCCCGCCTCCGGGAGGATGAACGGGCATCCCTGCATGGCGACAAAAGAGGCGGCGAATCGGATGGCGTTCGGCAGCTCTTCGGCGACGATCACGCTGCCCTCGGCGAACAACGTCACCCGCTCGACCACGTTGCGCAGCTCGCGCACGTTGCCGGGCCAGGAGTAGTTCTGGAGCAGGTTCATGGCTTCTTTGGTGAAGCCCTGGATCGGCGTCGAATGCTCGCGGTTGCGCCGCTGCACAAAGTGGTCGACCAGCAGCGGAATGTCCTCGCGGCGAGAGGCGAGGGCGGGGACGTGCATCTCCACGACAGCGAGACGGTAGTATAGGTCCTTACGGAACTTTCCGGCCTCGACTTGCTGCCGGAGGTCGCGGTTGGTCGCCGCGATCACAGCGGCTTCGAACTGAATGTTCTGGTTGCCGCCCACCCGTTTGAAGGTGCGATTCTCCAGCGCGCGCAGCAGCTTGGCCTGCATCGTTAGGGGCATCTCGCCGAGCTCGTCGAGGAAGACCACGCCACGACCGGCGTCTTCGAACAGCCCGCGCTTTTGCGTTTTGGCGTCCGTGAAGGCGCCGCGTTCGTGCCCGAACAGCGTGCTCTCCATCAGGTTTTCCGGGATCGCCGTACAGTCGACCTCCACGAAGGGCTCCGCGCCACGCGAGCCGCGGCGGTGAATCGCTTGCGCGACCAAGTCCTTACCCGTGCCGCTCTCGCCGGTGATGACGACCGATGGCGTGTCGACGTGCTCCAACAGGCGCAGCGTGGAGAACACGGCCTCCATCGAGGGCGCGCTGCCGATGAGCGCGTCGTAGCCCTGCGGCTCTGCCGGCTCGGCGACATGCGTGCGGTTGTGGTGGGTCGCCAGCGCTTCTTTGACCGCCGTCTCGACGTCGCCGAGCTCGAACGGTTTGGTCAGATAGCTGGCGGCGCCGAGGCGCGTGGCCTCGACGACGGGCTCGATGCTGCCCACAGCGGTGAGCATGATCACGGGCAGGTTGTCGCCGCGTTCACGGAGCGTGCGCAGCGCGGTCATGCCGTCGATGTCGGGGAGGCGCAGGTCGAGCAGCGCGACGTTGGGGTGGTCTTGTTCGACGCGCTGCAGGAAGGACTCCCCGTCAGCGGCCTCGATCACCTTGTACCCCGCGCGCCGGAAGTGTTCCGAGAGGGACCACCGGACGAGCTCTTCATCGTCGCAGACGAGAATCGTTTCGCGCATCAAATTGGGGGGTGTGCCGTACTAAACAGCGGGTGTGTGATTTCGCACGTGTCGGGGCCAAAGGCCAGACGGTGTGCGGGGGATGCCGCCCGGATGGGCGTTCTCACACGCTTAAAGAGCAAAGTGCGTGCCAGCCTTGGGGTAGGCGTCAGTTGTCATCGAGCGCCCGATAAGCGGCGTCCTCGATATCGTCGAATTGGCCGCCGCGGACGGCGCGAATGAACATGACGACGAAGAGCCCAGCCAAGCTCACCGAGAGTGGGAGCAGGATTATGAGGATGTCCATAGCGGGCTTCCGTGTGTGGAGGGGCCCCGCGTGTTTGCGGGGGCCGGTGCGGTCCCAAGGGCTGGGGCGCGGGAAGAGGTCGAGCGGACACGGCGCGGGATGCTGAGCGCGTTCCCGATCACCACCAGGCTCGATAAGGGCATGAGCACCGCGGCGGCCAAGGGGGTGATCATGCCGGCGCAGGCGAGGCACACCGCGCCCACGTTGTAGGCCAACGCGAAGCGTGCGTTTTGGCGCAACACCCGTGTGACTTCGCCCCCGACGGCCCGCGCGTGCGCGACTGGGGCCAAGCCGGGGGCCACCACGACCACGTCTGCGGCTTGCAGCGCGGCCTCGGCGCCTTCGCCCATCGCGACGCCTACGTGGGCGTTTGCCAGCGCGGGTGCGTCGTTGATGCCGTCGCCCACAAACAGGACCTTCGCGCCGGTCGCGGTGGTGTCGAGCACCCACGCCGCCTTGTCTTCGGGGCGCAGCCCGCCGTGCGCGTGCACGGTCACGTTGGTGTAGCCCAATGCAGCAGCTTCGGCCGTAACCTCGGACAGCACCTGGGCGACCACGTCGGGGTGATCGCCGCTGAGCACGGTCGCGGGGACGCCGATGCGGGAGAGGGCGGTCACGGCGTCATCGCGGAGCGTATCGCGGACGGTGATGGTGCCGAGCGAGACGCCGTCGCAGGTCACGTCGAGCACGTTGGGCGCGATGGGCGCGACGCGGATCTCGTGGCCTTCGACCGTGCCGCAGACGCCGCCGCCCTCGAGCTCCGTGACGTGGCTTGCGCGCCGCGCAGGTGTGTCACGGCGCTGCAGTTCGTGCGTGATGGCCCGCGCGATGGGGTGCACGCTGCCCAGCTCGACCGCTGCGGCCCAGGTGAGCGCCTCGTCGTTGGCGTCCACCACGCGCGGGCGGCCCTCCGTCAGCGTGCCGGTCTTGTCGAACGCTGCGTCCGTGACCTCGGCGAGCGCGATGAGGGCTTCGCCGGAGCGAACGAACGCGCCTCCGCGGGCGGCTGCGCCGATGCCGACCGCGAACGTCGTGGGGGCTGCCAGCGCGAGCGCGCAGGGACATGCGACGACCAGCACCGCGACCACGATTCGCACGGCTGCGTCCGGTCCGGCGGTGACTCCCCACGCGATGCCCGCGACGATCGCGGTCGCCAGCACTGCGGCGGTAAAGTACGGCGCGATGCGATCGACGTGGTCTGCGCGCGGGACACGGCTCTCAAGGGCGTCGCGCACCATCGTCTCGATGCGTGCGACCGTGGATTGCGCCGCTGCGCGGACGACTTCGGCGCGTAGTTGGCCGGACACGATGCTCGCACCCGCGGGGAGGGCTTCGTCCGGGCCGATCGTGATGGGCCGCGCTTCGCCGGTGACGTGCGATACGTCGGCGTAGCCGGTTCCGCTTCGCACGATGGCGTCGGCGCCGAGCCGTTGTCCGGTGCCGACGACCAGCATGTCGCCGGGTTGCAGCGTGTCGACGGCGACCTCAAACACGCGGCCGTCGCGCTCGACCATCGCCATCGTCGGGGCGGCGGCGAGCACAGCTTCTGCGGCCGCAGCGGCCCGGTTCCGTCCTTGGCTGACCAGTACGCGACCGCCGAGCAGGAACGTGATGAGCATGACCAGAGAGTCGAGGTAGGCGGGCGCGCCGGAGCGCGTCGCGAGCGCGCCGTGCACGTACATGACGGCGATGGCGAACGCGATCGGGACGTCCATGGACACGATGCCGCGTCGCAGGGATTGAATCGAGCCGGTGAAGAAGGTGGTGGCCGAGTACAACACCGCCGGAGTGGCGAGCAGCAGGGCGCCCCAGGCGAACAGCACGCCGTAGCGTTGTTCCATGCCCTGCGCGTCGCCGAAATAGATCGCCACGTGCATGAACATGACGTTCATGGCGCAGAACGCGGCGACGCCGAGCCGCGTGAGCTCGTCGGCCGAGGTGGTTGCAGCTGCGGACGGCTCTTGAGGCGTGTATCCGAGCGACGCGACCACGTTGGCGATGCCCTGCGCGGATTGTTGTGTGGCGTCGAATTTTACGGTCGCGACGCCGGTGCCGTAGGACACGTGGGCGTCCGAGATCCCAGGTGTGCTGGCGAGCACACGCTCGTTGAGCCAAACGCACGCGGCGCACCGCACGCCGCCGACGCGGAGGCGCATCTCTTGGGTGCCGTCGCCGAGGTCGCGGATAAATCGAGCGGCGTAGGCCTCGCTGTCGAACGCCCGGTTGTCGTGGGACATGGGGCGGGGCGAGTAGCCCTCGCGGCGCTCGTAGAACGCATCCCACCCTCCCTCGTGCAACAGGCCGGCGACGGTTTCGCAGCCAGCGCAACAGTAGACGGGAGCGGTCTCATCTTCCGTCGCTCGAACCGGGAGGCCACAGTGCGCACACGCGCGGTTGGGGCTCCGCGGTTCCACTAACGGTCGGCCGTTTGATAGCTCTCGACGACCTGGTCCTTATGGGTGAGGGCGACCGCGATGAAGCAGGCGTCCACCACGATGACCAGCGTGAGCAGGCCGATGACGAGGTGCAAAGGATGGATGCGCATTCGGCTTCCTTGGGTGTCGCTCATTGAAGGCGATTTCGGAACGTCACAGCGTGCTCGTACGACTTACCGTCCGTGCTCACAATGAAGTGGAATGGCGTAATCGGCTGCTCGGGACGATTGTCCGCGTCGAACTCGACGAACGCGGGGACGACCCGGCGAGACGCGGCCTCGACGAGGATTGCGCCACCGGGGACGATGATCCGCGCGCCCGGGAGATCGGTAGCCACCTCGAAGGTGCGATCGGACGAGGCGTTGTTGTGGATGGTGATCTGGTACAAGTTTCGCGCGCCTCCGTTGGGCATCGCGGACTCGGCTGAGCCGGGGTCCTGTGCGACGGTGACGTCGAAGTTCACCCGGCCGATGAGCGTGGTCGCCAGGACGCCGGCGCACGCGAGCATGCCGACCAAGTAGATGATGGAGCGCATGCGCGACTGGGAGCCCGGGCGGCCCTCCAGCTCCGCTTGGCTGGCGTACACGACCAGCGATTCTCGGCCGATTTTACCGAGCACGTCGGTGCAGGCGTCCACGCAGCGGGCGCAGGCGATGCACTCGAGCTGGAAGCCGTCGCGGATGTCGATACCGCTAGGGCACACGGTCACGCAGCGGCGGCAGTCGATGCAGTCGCCGACATCCGGTGCCACGTCTTCGAGGCGAAGTCCGCGCGGTTTGCGCTTCTCACCGCGCCGGAAGTCGTACCCGATCTGCACCGTGTTCTCGTCGGTCATCACGCCTTGCAGGCGCGCGTACGGACAGACGTAGTGGCAGAATTGCTCTCGGAACCATGCGAAGTCGAGGAACAGGATGAACGCGAGGCTCAGCGTGAGGCCGTATGTGAACGTGTCGGCCTGGAGCGTCCACAGGTCGTAGACGTCGGCGAAGAACCCCATGAAGCTCATGGAGATGCCGAACGAGACGAGCGCGAACAGCGTCCACTTGAGCGCCCGCTTGCGAATCTTCTCGGGCCCCCACGGCGCCTTCTGAAGCCGGCTTCGCGCGCCGCGCTCTCCGTCGGTCCACTTCTCAATTTTGCGAATCACGCCTTCGAGCAGCACCGTCTGCGGACAGGCGTAGCCGCACCACAGACGGCCCCACAGGGACGTGACGAAGAACAGTAAGAATCCGGCACCCAGGATGACCGGGAGCAGGACGGTGGAGTCGCGCGGCGAGAAGACCTGCCCGAAGATGAAGAACTGTCGAGTCGACAGCTCGTTCAGGAAGATCGGCGCCCCTTGGATGCGGATCCAGGGGAGGATGAGAAGGACTGCGATAAGCAGCCGCCCCAGCAGCTGGCTGCGGCGCGTGAACTTGCCGTCTACCGATGCCGGGTGAATCTCGTGCCGCGCTGCTCCAAAAGACGACAGCATTAGTTTGGCGCGGTCAGCGACAAGACATACGCGGTCACATGAGCGAGGCCTTCGGGGCCGATGACGGGGAGCCACGGCGGCATGCCCTTGTCGAGCACGCCGAGGGCGATCGTCTCACGCACTTCGGGAATACCGGAGCCGTGAATCCACTCATCGTCCACCAAGCTGGGGCCGATGCCGCCGGTCGCGTCTGCCATGTGGCAGGCGACACAGCGGGTGGCGAAGATCTCGGCGCCGCTGGCGATCGCCGCGTCGCTCATCACGATCTCGATGGAGTTCAGGTCAATGGGCTGCGGCGCCGCGGCCATCTCAGCCTCGTACGAGTCGCTCAGGTTATGCGGGGTGATGATGTGCCAATCGACGATGACGCCGATGCCCCAGATGACGGTGAGGACGAACAGTCCAACCCACCACGTGGGCAACTTGTTGTCGTATTCTTCGATGCCATCGCTGTCTTCGGCGTGGCCGCGAAGTTGGTCCGGAATATACGGCTCACCCACGGGCGTCCTCGGCAGGTGCGGGGACGATCGCGTCGTCCAGTGGAAGGAGTGCGGCCTCTCGGTAGATGGCCGCGGCGCCCGGGCGGAACATCCGCAGGAACACGAGCGCGAAGAAGCAGAAGAACCCGACGGTGACGGCGCCCATCAGCAAACCGCCGGACGCCATATCACCGGCCTGTCGAAAGATAGGATTCATGGCTGGACTCCTTCGGGGTTGGCGGCGCCCTCGGGGGCACCGGAGCCTTCAACGTCCGCTGCGGCGTCAGCCTCGGCGGAGCCTTCAGCGTTGTCCTCAATGCCGAGCAGGGCGTTGATATCGGTGCCCAGTCGCTGCAGGTAAGCGATGAGCGCGATGGCCTCGAGGTTGGGGTCGGCCTCAATGTTGGCCGCGGCCAAGCTCTCGACGATGACCTGCGCTTCGGCGCTCAACGTGGCGCCCGCGTTGGCGATATCTTCTTCGGTGTAGGGCTCACCCACGCGGCTGAGGGCGCGGATGGTGCTCTGCACGTCTTCGACGTCCCAGGTGTCTTCGTACAGCCAGCTGTAGGCGGGCATGATGGACCCGGGCGAGGTCGTGCGCGGGTTGCGCATGTGCTCCCAGTGCCATGCGTCGGGGTACTTGCCGCCCACGCGCGCCAGGTCGGGACCGATGCGACGGCTGCCGAGCTGGAACGGGCGGTCGTGCACCACCTCGGCCGCTCGGGACCACTCGCCGTAGCGCATGGTCTCGGCGCGCATGGGGCGAATCATCTGCGAGTGGCAGTTGTAGCACCCTTCGCGGACGTAGATGTCACGTCCGGCGAGCTCCAGCGGGGTGTAGGGGGCCACGAGGTGGGCATCCTCCGCTTGGTTCGCGTCGACGGTGTACATCGGGATGATTTCGACCAAGCCACCGATGAGGATCGCGACGACGGCGAGGAAGGTGAAGGGCGCCGCTTGGGTCTCGAGGACTCTAGAGTGCCAGCTGTCTTGGTTGCTGCTCATGCGAGTGCCTCCGCGTCTTCCGAGGGCAGGGCGTTGGACGCCGGGCTCTGGGCGGTCTTGATGAAGTTGAGCGCCATCAGGAGGACGCCGGTCAGGTACATGGTGCCGCCGAGCACGCGCACCCAGTAGAGCGGGATGAGGCGTGTGACGGTGTCTAGGAAGTTGGGGTACAGCAGACGTGTTCCCGACTCATCGAGCGCGCGCCACATCAGTCCCTGGGTCACACCCGCGGTCCACATCGACACGATGTAGATGAGGATGCCGATGGTCCCGAGCCAGAAGTGCGCTTCCGCCCACTTCTGCGAGTACAGCTCGCGGTTCCACAGGCGCGGTACCAGGTAGTACGCCATGGCGAAGGTGGTGAAGCCGACCCAGCCGAGCGCGCCGCCGTGCACGTGCGCGATGGTCCAGTCGGTGAAGTGCGACAGCGAGTTCACCGCGCGAATCGACAGCATGGAGCCCTCGAACGTGGACATACCGTAGAAGGTGATGCCGACGGCGAAGAACTTGAGAACGGGGTCCGTACGGACGCGGTCCCAGGCGCCGCGGAGCGTGAGCAGACCGTTGAGCATACCGCCCCAGGACGGCGCGAGCAGGGCCAGGCTAAACGCCATACCGACGGATTGTGCCCAGTCGGGCAGGGCGCTGTAGAGCAGGTGGTGCGGTCCGGCCCAGATGTAGATGAAGACCAGCGACCAGAAGTGGATGATCGACAGTCGGTAGCTGTAGACCGGGCGGCGGGCCGCCTTGGGCAGGTAGTAGTACATGAGGCCGAGGAACGGCGTGGTCAGCAGGAAGCCCACCGCGTTGTGTCCGTACCACCACTGCACGAGGCCGTCGGTGAGGCCGGAGTAGATCGGGTAACTGCGTGCGAGCGTCGCCGGGATGGCCAAGTTGTTGACCACGTGCAGCACCGTGATGGTCACGATGGTGCCGATGTAGAACCAGAGCGCCACGTACAGGTGCTTGGCCTTTCGCGTGGCGAGCGTGCCGAAGAAGTTGGCGGCGAACGTGAGCCACACAACGGCGGTTCCGATGTCGAGCGGCCAGATGAACTCGGCGTACTCCTTGCTCTGGCTCATGCCCGCGGGGAGCGTCAGACAGCCACCGAGAATGACGAGCTGCCAGCCCCAAAAGTGAATCCACGACAGTTGCGGTTTCCACATGGGAACCCGGCACAGACGCTGGGTCGAGTGGTATACACCGGCGAAGATGGCGTTCGCTGAGAATGCGAAAATCACCAAGTTGGTGTGGAGCGGCCGCAGCCGTCCGAACGTGGTGTACGGGTTGTCTAAGTTCGCCGGCCACCAGGCCAGTTGTAGGGCGATGACAACGCCGACGAGCATGCCGACGATGCCCCAAAAGACTGTCGCGAAGAGGAAGCTCTTCACGATGCCGTCGTCGTATTGGGGCCCGGCGTGTGCTCCAGCCAAGTCGGCGGGAGTTGCGGGAGCGGAGTGTTCCGTCATGGGTCGTGTGTGCGGGGGCGGGGGAGCGCCGCGGAGGGCAAGAAGTGCCCAAGAGTCTGCAACGCTCATGCCAGCCAGGATCCGAGCGAGCGCGGTCAAACACCGACACACCGTGAACGCGCGCCGCTCGTGGGAGTGCGCGAGCCTCGATGCCCCCCACGTTGACGTTCATCAAACCGTGACGACGTGGCAATTCGCCCAGCCATGTGTGTGATCCTGCACACTTGCTTCGCCCTCTGCGTCGGGAAACGCCCGAGTTCGCTGGGTGTGAGATTTGGCACAACGCCTGCATTAAGTCGCCGCGTGACCACTTCAGCACTCATCGCGCTCCTATTCGCTTCCCTGGCCGTCGGCTTCGTCGGTAGCCTGCATTGCGTTGGCATGTGCGGCCCGTTTGCGGCCTTGGCAGGCACGCGCGGCTGGAAGGGCGTGATCACATATTCTTCTGGACGGCTGCTGACTTACGGGCTGCTCGGTGCATTTGCCGGACTGTTCGGCGCAGCGCTCGCGGCGCTCCGTGAGGTCGGACTCGTGGTCGCTGTGGTCATCTTGCTCACCGTATCTCTACAGCTCGCAGGTGTGTTGCCTGAGCCGCGCATCGGCGCTCGTTGGTCTGCACCCCTCGTTCGCTGGGTGCAACGCGCCCGGGCGGGCCGTTTCGCACTAGGCGTCACCACCGCGCTCCTGCCGTGCGGTCTCGTATACGCCGGCCTCGGTGTGGCCATCGGCGCTGGCTCCCCGCTGTGGGGCGCGCTCGCGATGGTCACGTTCGGTCTGGGCACTTGGCCCGCGTCCCTGCTCGTCGGCGTTGGCGCCGGTCGCTTGATGCGGGTGCGTAAACCGGTCCAGCGAGTCGCCGCCGCCATCGTGTGTGTCGCCGGACTGTGGACGCTCAGCCACCGCGCGCCGTCCCATCTCGTCGAGCCGCCCTCGGAGCCTGGAGCGTCCGAGGCAGCACCGCTTGACCAGGCCCCCATTCCTTCCTGCTGCGCCGGCAACGTCTCAGCCCCGCAGTGAATCCGCGGCTCTGCCGCACAACCCCGCAAGAGGCACCATGACCGAAATCAACCGTCGACAATTTCTTGAGCGCGCTGCAATCCTCGGCGCGAGCCTCAGCGCTGGCGCGCTCCTGATCGGCTGCAACAGTGGCGGCGGAGCGTTGTCCTGCACGGACACGGCCGGCCTCGACGCCGCCCAGGTCTCCCTGCGCACCAACAACGGCTACGTAGAGCGCAGCACGGTCGCGTCCAAGAACTGCGCCAACTGCTCGCTCTTCACCGCCGGCGGCGAAGGCTCCTGCGGCAGTTGTTCCGTCGTGCCCGGCCCGATCAACCCGGCCGGCTACTGCAACATCTGGGTCGCCGCAGCCTAGCGCTCGCGCTGTTTCCCTAGGGACTCACCGGTCGTCGCGTACGGCCGGTGGGTGCTACTCGGCTGCATCCGGCTCGCTCGGCTCTGCGGCCGTATCTGCATGAGCCTCCGGTTTCGGAATCCGTCCGAAGCCCGAGAGCTCCTGTTTCACCCACCCGTCAGGGTAGTCGTGTAGGCCTTCGAACCCGAGGGCGATGTCACGACCGTCGGACGGCCACCAGGCGGTCTTGAACAGCCAGTCCCACAGGCTCAGGCTGATGCCGAAGTTGCATCCGTAGCGGCCGGGCTGCGTGTACGCGTGGTGCCAGATGTGCATCTGTGGCGTGTTGAAGATGTAGCGCAGGGGCCCGACCGGCAGCCGAACGTTGCTGTGGTTCAGGTGGCCGATGGTCAGCGCGATCGCGTGCACGATGAAGAAGTCGGTGAGGCCGAAGCCGAGCATCGCCAGGGGGATATACTCGAGCGTCCGGTACACGATCGTCTCCATCCAGTGGTAGCGAAGGTGTGCGGCGAACCCCATCTGCGTCACGCTGTGGTGCACCTTGTGGAACTGCCACAACCGGTCACTGCGATGGAGCAGCCGGTGCACGTTCCAGTGGATGAAATCGCGCACCACAAACATGACCGCGAGCTTGGCCAAGAGCGGCCAGCTGCTGATCTCGATGGCGACTAGGTTCTCCCAGCCGAACACGGAGCGTAGCGCGTCGTTGAACGCGACGGAGACGACGCGGGAGAGGGCGGCGTAGCCGAGCGCGGAGAAGATGAAAAAGTTGAACACCATGTACCAGGCGTCCAACCAGAAGTCCTTCCGCTGCCATGGCTGCTGCTTGCGCCACGGCGCCACTTGCTCGGCCACGAAACAGGCAACGGACACTGCGAATAGCAGCGTCACGTAGTTGCCCCACCCCGGGTTCAAGAGCTCGTGCTTCAGGTACGCGCCGTACCCGTAGAAAGCGTCCCGAAAGATGGCGGCGTAGTCGCTCATGACGCTACGCCGCCGGTCTCGCTACTCGCCTTCGGCGCAAACGGTGTCTTGCTCAACAATGTGGAACTCCACGCGGCGGTTCTGGGCTCGGCCGCTTCGGCTGTCGTTGTCGGCGATCGGGCGTGTCTCGCCAAATCCTACCGCGTCGACGGATGTACGCACGCCCTGGTTCTCCAGGTAGGTGCGGACCGACTCGGCGCGTTCTTGCGACAGCGTCAGGTTGCTGTCGTCGGAGCCGCGGTCATCGGTATGTCCTTCGACGCGCACGCGACGAATTTGATTCGCCGAGCGCAGAACTGTCGCCACTTGGTTGAGGAGCTCGAACGAGCGGGCCTCGATTTCAGCGGAGCTGGTCTCGAAGTACACGTTCTCGGCGATCTCGATGCGGTCGCACTGCAAGGACACGAGTCCCTCGCCTTCTTCGGGGCATCCATCGTCGTCTTCGAAGCCGTCGTAGTCTTCGGGCAGCTCGGGGCAGGCGTCGTCGGCGTCGAGCATTCCGTCACGGTCGTTGTCCGACTCGGGGCATCCGTCGGCATCTTCGAATCCGTCGAAGTCTTCGGGGCTGTCCGGGCAGTCGTCGTCAATGTCCAAGACGCCGTCGCCGTCGTTGTCGAGGTCCGGGCATCCGTCCATGTCCTCGAATCCGTCGATGTCCTCGGCGATGTCGGGGCAGTCGTCGTCCTCGTCGTCGATGCGGTCGCCATCGTTGTCGATGTCGGGGCATCCGTCGGCGTCTTCGAAGCCGTCGTTGTCCTCGGCCTGCAGCGGGCACGTGTCGTTGAAGTCGAGGATTCCGTCGCCGTCGTTGTCCGGGTCGGGACAGCCGTCGGTGTCTTCGAAGTCGTCGTGGTCCTCGGCGTCGGCCGGGCACAGGTCGTTGGCGTTGAGCACGCCGTCTTCGTCGCAGTCGTCACATCCGACCGACGAGACGCCGATCTCCAGCATGAAGCGCCAGTCGGGCGCGCCGAAGCCGCGGAGCAGGCCCATGCCGAAGCCGCCACCCACGTGGACACGGTCGGCGATGTAGCGGCCGCCGATGCGGGCTTCGATGGGGAGCTCTTCGCGGTCGATGGAGTCCGCAAGCGCAGAGACCGCGCCTTCGAACTCGAGGAGCAGGTGACCGGCCTTCTCCGCGCCCAGCGCGATGTCGATACCGGCGCCGTACGTGATGACGTCGTCGACCTGCAGGTTCGCGATCTCGCCGCTGCCCGTGCGCACCATGTAGCCCGCGTTGAACATCAGGCGGAACTGCTCCGCGAACGCCACGTCGAACAGCAGGCGAGGGTGCACGCGGAGGTCTTCGCCCTGCAGCGTGTCCACGTTGCCCAACGGCAGGAACACGCCGACCTCGAGGGCCAACGAGACGCCGCCGGGGGACTCGCTCGTGTCGCCGTTGAACAACTGCAGCTTGGGGATGATGCGCGGGTCCGCGATGCCGACGCCGGCGTCGTGTCCGTTGAAGTCCAAGTTGGGTACGTTGTCGCCGGTCTGGCGCAGGATCATCGGGACGTCGAAGCCGATCTCAAGACGGTCCGCGATACCCACCGAGAATAGTACGTTGGTGACGAGCTGGTCGTGCACGAGCGCGTTCTTCTGCTCGTCGCCGTCGTAGATGCCGAGCAGGTCGTCCGCGTAGTGGAGCATGAGACCGAGTTCCCACTGACGGGCGGCTTGGATCTGCGCGGAGCCAACACCGAAACCGTTGAGCCGCTGGCTCGCGTTCGGGTGCAGGTTCTGGACGTCGAAGCCGTCGTACGCGGCGGCCGGCGAGGCAGAAAGGAGCAGCGCGGCGATGCTGCCGAGGCCAAGTGCGCGAAGTTTCATCGGTAACCCTCTCAAAGACAAATGTGAGATCGTGTTCGGGACGATTCGCACGCCATGGATAAAAACGCAAAGCATCGCCGTACGCCAAGGGCCTCGGGATACGCGGTGAGGGCGGCGTCTTTAGCCGGAACCCAATGAACACGCGGCAGTGCTCGAATCAGATTCGGAAATGAAATCGGTCAAGGTTGTTGAATAGAACGTGTTTCAGTACGTATATTCTGTTGCGCAATTGCATTACGTAACTGCCTCCGCGTCCACTCAAGTCATGACTGCTATGCTCCTCAGACTGTTATCCCTGACCATTTTGCTCGTCTCCGTGAGCGCGAGCGCTCAGGAGCGCCCCGCTAGCCGCTCGCTCACGCAAGCGCAGCTGGACTCTCTCGCAGGTGGTGACGTCATCGCGGAAGTGGAGCGGGATGGTAACAACAACCGCGCCGAGCTGGTCTGCGCGATCGACGGCGACCCGGAGGTCGTGTTCGACGTGATCGTCGACTACGGCGCGTATGAGACATGGTTCCCCGATCAGGTCGAAGCGGAGGTCCGTGAGGACTTCGGTGACTCGGCGCGTCTGTACGGCGAGACCCGCGTGCCGGTGCTACGCAACCGTCGCTACGAGTTCGTGGACAGCCGTGACGTGCGCGTGGTGGACGGCGAGACGCACTACATCGATACCTGGGAGTACGTCGAAGACTCCGGCAACCTGAACAGCACCACCGGGTTTTGGTACGTGCAGCCGATGCCCGGTCACCCCGACAAGACGCTCGTGCGCATGGTCGTTCACGCCGACATCGGTATGTGGCTGCCGCAGGCCATCATCAACTGGGGCACCCGACGCATGATGCCCGGCATCGCAGAAGGGCTTCAGGAGCAGTGCGACGACCGCTGAGACAGGGCGGGTTCACGAAACGAAGAAGGCCCCGGCGATTTGCCGGGGCCTTCTTCGTTTCGTGGGCAGCAGCGCCGCGGTCGCTAGTAGAACGACTTGCCGGAGGCGGCCATGTCGCGAAGCAGCTGGGGTGCCTCGAAGCGGTCGCCGTGCACCTCGCGCAGCGCGTCGCACTTCTCGACGAACGCAGCGGCACCGACCGTGTCGATGAGCGCGAGCGGGCCGCCGGTGTAGGGCGCGAAGCCCCAACCCATGACCGCGCCTACGTCGGCGTCCTCGGGAGCGAGCAGCACACCTTGCTCCATGCATCGCGCCGCCTCGAGCGCTTGCACGTACAAGAACCGCTGGATGATCTCCTCGGCCGACGGCTGCGTCGCCTTGGTGGGGTACTTTTCACGCAGGCCCGGCCAGAGCGACTTGGAGCCGTCCTCAGCGTAGTCGTAGAAGCCCTTGCCGTTGGACCGACCGAAGCGCTGGTTTTCCTCGACGAGGAACGACAGCACCGGCGTGGACGGGTTCGACTTGTACGCGTCGCCGAGGTCCTTCTTGGTCTGCACACCGACGTCGTGCATCAGCTTGACGCCGACCTCGTCTGCCAGGCCGAGGGGCGGCATGGGCATTCCGGACAGCTTGCCAGCGTTCTCCACGAGCGCGGGGGCCACGCCTTCGGTGAGCATGGCCACGCCTTCGGTCACGTAGGTGCCGAACACGCGCGAGGTGTAGAAGCCGCGGGCGTCGTTGACGACGATGGGCGTCTTTCGAATCTGCTGCACGTAGTCGAGCGTCTTGGCGAGTGTCTCGTCGCTGGTCTTCTCGCCACGAATGACCTCGACGAGCGCCATCTTCTCTACGGGGGAGAAGAAGTGCACGCCGATGAAGTTCTCCGGTCGGCCAGACGCCTCGGCGAGCCCGGTGATGGGCAGCGTTGACGTGTTGGAGCCGAACACGGCGTCGGCCGAGATGACCGCCTCGGCCGCCTTGGTGACGGTCGCTTTGACCTTCCGGTTTTCGAAGACGGCCTCGATGACGAGGTCGCATCCGTCCAGGTCCGCGTAGTCGGCGGTGGGGTGGATCTTGGCGAGCAGCTGCTCCTTGTCAGTGTCGGTGGCGCGCTTGCGAGCGATGCGCTTGTCCATGCGCTTGGCGCTGTACGCCTTACCTTTCTCCGCCCTCGCGAGGTCACGATCGAGCAGCACGACATTCATACCGGCCTTGGCGGAGACGAACGCCACGCCGGCGCCCATGAGGCCCGCGCCGATCACACCGAGCTTGGTGACCTTGGATTTGGGGACGCCTTCGGGCCGTCGCGCGAGCTTGTTGGCGTCCTGCAGGCTGAGGAACAACGTGCGGACCATGTTGCCGCTGACCGGGTCGAGAATCAGCGACACAAAGTAGCGGTTCTCGATGATGAGGCCGGTGTCGAAGTTGGTGAGCAGGCCCTCGTAGACGCAGGACATGATCGCCAGTCCCGCCGGGTAGTTCCCGTGGGTCTTCTCGTTGTACATGGCGGTGCCGGCCATGAACGTCTGCAGGACCTTCTTGGCCTTGGAGTCGCCGCCGGGCACCTTGAAGCCCTTCTTGTCCCAGGGCTGGACCGGGTCGCCGTTCTCAAGGATCCACTTCTTGGCGGTCGCGACGGTGTCGGCGGCAGGGACGACGGCGTCGATGAAGCCGGCCGCCAGTGCTTTCTGCGGGCTGAAGTTCTTGCCCTCGAGCATGACCGGCAGCGAAGCTTGCACACCGATCATACGCGGCAAGCGCTGGGTGCCGCCGGCGCCGGGCAGCAGTCCGAGGTTGGACTCCGGCAGCGCCAGTTGAATGCGCGGCGAGTCGGCGACCACGCGGTAGTGACAGGCGAGCGCGAGCTCGAGGCCACCGCCCATCGCGGCGCCGTTGATGGCGCACGTGAACGGCTTTCCGCAGGTCTCCATGCGCCGAAGCACGCGGCCGAGCGTTCCGGTAGACTTGGCCAGATCGGCCGCCACCTTGGGCCCGAACGCGAGGCGCCGCACGGAGTTCAGGTCGGCGCCGGCCACGAAGGTGGACTTGCCGGACGTGATGACCGCGCCCTTGACCGCGTCGTCCGCGGCGACCTTCTCGATGGCCGCCGTGAGGGCGTCCAGCGTGGCTTCGTTGAACACGTTGGCACCTTCGCCGGGCGTGTCCCAGGTGAGGGTGGCGATGCCGTCGCTATCGACTTCGAATTTGATGATGTCGCTCATTCCGTCCTCCTCAGACCCGTTCGATGATGGTGGCAGTGCCCATTCCGGCACCGACGCAGAGGGCGGCGAGCCCGTACTTGAGATCTCGGCGCTCCATCTCATCGAGGAGCGTGCCGAGGATCATGGCGCCGGTGGCACCGAGCGGGTGGCCCAATGCGATGGCGCCGCCGTTCACGTTCACGGTGTTCATGTCGATCTCGAGCACTTCGGCGAAGCGCAGGACGACGGCGGCGAACGCCTCGTTGATCTCCCACAGGTCGATGTCCGACACGCTGAGTCCGGCCTTATCGAGCGCCATCACGGCGGCATCGGCGGGGCCGGTGAGCATGATGGTCGGCTCGGAGCCGATCGAGGCGAACGATTTGATGCGGGCGCGCGGCTTGAGGCCGTTGCCGTTGCCGAACGCCTCGTTACCGACGAGGACCACCGACGCGCCGTCCACGATGCCCGACGAGTTGCCGGCGTGGTGCACGTGGTTGATGGTCTCCATGTCGGGGTAGCGCTGCTTCGCCACGGCGTTGAAGCCGTAACTCTCGCCCATCGTCTTGAACGCGGGCTTGAGCTTGGCGAGCGTCTGCACGGTCGTCTGCGGGCGCATGTACTGGTCGCGCGCGAGCACGGTCAGGCCATTGGCGTCGAGCACGGGCACGACCGACTTGTCGAACAAGCCTTGGTCCCACGCGGCGGCGGCGCGGCGCTGGCTCTCGGCGGCGAGCGTGTCGCACATCTCGCGGGTGTATCCCCAGCGCGTCGCGATCATGTCGGCGCTGATGCCCTGCGGCACGAACTTGAGCTTGGTCGATACCTGCGGGTTCGTGGCCCACGGGCCGCTCGCCGAGCCCATCGGGACGCGGCTCATGCACTCCACGCCGCCGCCGACAACGGCCTCGGACATGCCGGACATGACCTTCGCCGCCGCGATGTTTACCGACTCAAGACCCGACGAGCAGAAACGGTTGAGCTGAAAGCCGGGCACGTTCTGCGGCCAATCGGCGTACAGCGCGGCCACGCGAGCGATGTTGCCGCCTTGCTCGCCGACGGGCTCCACGCAGCCGAGGATGACGTCCTCCACTTGGGAAGCGTCAAAGTCGTTGCGGTCACGGAGCGCGCGCAGCGGGGCAGCCGCGACGTCGATCGGCGCGAGGCTGTTCAGGCCACCGCCGGGCTTACCATTGCCGCGCGGGGTGCGGACGGCGTCATAGATAAAACAATCGGTCACGGCTCTCTCCTCGGGTAGAAAAAGGGACTGAAACACGTTTCAGTTGGCGGACCCTAGCCGCCGAACTACAGTGTGTGAAGTGCTTTGCGCCGTACGCTGCGCAGTGCCGTTCGCGCGCTCGGCGGAGAGCCGCCGGCCACGATTCGGACCGCCCGATTGTGTGTACGGTTCGCGCCATTGTGCAAGGTCGACCGTCGTCGACCGACTCCCCACGCAACGAGACCGCTGTGCCTACGATTCGCGTCCATTCCACCTTCGCCTGCACCCCCGAACGCGCCTTCGAGGCGCTCACCGACCATGCCGGCTTTGATCGCATGCACGGGCTCGACGTCAAAATCATCGAGCGCGGGCCCGGGCATCCTAACGGCGTGGGGACCGTCCGCAGCATGGGAGGCGGCGGGGTGCACTTTGAGGAGGAGATTACGGTCTTCGAGCCGCCGCGCGCCTACGAGTATCGCATCCGGAAGGGCACCATCCCCGTGACGCACAACGGCGGCCGGGTGGAGGTCGTCCAGGACGGAGCGGTTTGCAACGTTTCTTGGACCACCGACATCACACTGCCGATTCCGGTCATTGGAAACGTGCTGGCGTACGTGCTCCTGCCGGGCATCAAGATTTCGCTCAAACAGCTCCTCGCGTTCTCAAAAACGCAGGCCGAGTTGCCCACCGCTGAGAACCTATGAAGCCGAAGACGAAGAAGCTGCTGATGCTCGGATTGCTCGCCACGTTGGTGGCCGCGACCGTGCCGGCCGCCGGACTTGTGTGGTGCGCGCTCGGGTTCCATTCGGTCACCTCGCACGCGGCGCCATTGCCTCTTACGGGCGGGTTCTACGACGCGTACGCGGGGGTGCTAGATGCCGTCTCGGGCGAGGGATTGGTGGACTACGGGGCGCTTGCTGCGGACCCCGAACCGCTCGCGCGGGTAGTGGCGACCCTGGGCATGGCCGGCCCGCAGGGGCGTCCGGACCAGTACCCGACCAGCGCCGACCAGTTGGCGTTCTACGTGAACGCTTACAACGCGCTCACGCTGTTCGGTGTCGTGGAGAACTGGCCGATCACGAGCGTGCACGACGTGCATGGACGTATCGACACGAACGGAGGCTTTGGGTTCTTTTTCACGCAGCGCTTCCTGCTCGATGGCCGTCGTACGAATCTGCACGACCTCGAAACGGACCTGATTCGCGGCGGGTTCGGCGACGCACGCATTCACGCTGCCATCAACTGCGCTTCGGCGTCGTGTCCGCAGTTGGCCGGGGAGCCGTACTACCCGGCGACGATTCACACGCAGCTCGACGCGGCGGCGACGCGGTTCGCCAGCGCGCCGCACGGGGTGGTCGACAGCGACGCGCGCGAGATCCGACTCTCGTCGATCTACACGTGGTACGCGGGCGACTTTGAGCATGACGCCCAGCGGTTCGGCTGGGGTTCAGGCGTGCTCGATTGGATCGGGCACTTTGCGGATGAACCCACGCGCGCGGCCCTCGATGAAGGCCGCGCGGCGGGGTTCTCGGTCGTCTACGTCGACTACGACTGGTCGCTCAACGGGGTGTCGGGCGGCTAGTTCGTCGGGTCGGCTAGTAGCTCTCGGGGGCGAAATCCATCTCGTCGCCGTCGGCTTCGTCGCTCCAGACGATCTCCTTCACGTCGACGTCGAACTCGCGTGAGCTGATCTTCTCAAGGAGCTCATCGCGGAGTTGCTCGAGCGTCATCTTGCCACGGTCGCCGTCGCGGTAGGTCCGCACGGAGAACACGCCTTCGTCGACTTCCTTTTGGCCCACGACGACCATGTACGGCGTCTTGGACAGCTCGGACTCGCGAATCTTGCGGCCGAGCTTCTCGGAGCGGTCGTCGAGCTCCACGCGGACGCCGGCGGCGCTGAGCACTGCGACGGCTTCTTTGCAGGCGTCGGCCAGCTCGTCGTTGATCGGGAGGAAGCGGACCTGCACCGGCGCGAGCCAGGTCGGGAACGCACCGGCCACGTGCTCGATGAGGATACCGATGAAGCGCTCCAGAGAGCCAAAGATGGCGCGGTGGACCACGATCGGGGTCTGCGGCGTGTTCTCAGCGTCGGTGTACGCGAGCTCGAAGCGGCGCGGGAGCTGGAAGTCCAACTGGATGGTCGGGCACTGCCAGCGGCGGCCGAGCGAGTCGACGACGTCGAAGTCGATCTTCGGGCCGTAGAACGCGCCGTCGCCCTCGTTGAGCGTGTACGGCAGGCCGTTCTCTTCGATGGCCGCGCGGAGCGACTCCTCGGCCTTGTCCCACAGCTCGGGCTCGCCCATGAAGTCGTCCGGACGGGTGGACAGCTTGACCTCGTACTTGAGGTCGAACAGCCCGTAGACGTACTCGATCATCTTGAGCACATCGCTGATCTCGGACTGGACCTGCTCCTCAGTGCAGAAGATGTGCGAGTCGTCCTGGGTGAACTGACGGACGCGGAAGCAACCGTTGAGCGTGCCGGACAGCTCGTTGCGGTGCAGCATCTGGAACTCAGCCACGCGGAGCGGGAGCTCGCGGTAGCTGTGCTTGCGCCGCTTGTAGAACATCATGGTGTCCGGGCAGTTCATGGGCTTCACGCAGAACGTGTCGCCCTCGGACTCCAGCTTGAACATGTGGTCGTGGTAGTGGTCCCAGTGCCCCGAAGTCTCGAACAAGCTCTTGTTGTACATGATCGGGTTGTGGATCTCGACGTACCCACGGTCGGCATGCAGCTTCCGGCTCATCTCCTTGAGCGCGGAGTAGATCGCGTAGCCGTTGGGGTGCCAGAAGATGGCGCCGGGCGACTCCTTCTGGAACGAGAACAGGTCGAGTTCGCGGGCCAGCTTGCGGTGGTCGCGCTTCTTGGCCTCTTCGAGCACTTCGAGGTGCGCGGCCAGGTCGGTCTTGTTCTTCCAAGCCGTGCCGTAGATGCGCTGGAGCATCGGGCGGTCGGAGTCGCCGCGCCAGTACGCGCCGGCCACGTTGAGGAGCTTGAACGCCTTGCAGTTACCGGTGCGCGGCACGTGCGGGCCAGCGCAGAGGTCGGTGAACGGGCCATTCTTGAAGAAGCGGACCTCGGTCTCGCCTTTCTCCGCAAGGTCCCGAATCAGCTCGACTTTGTACGGCTGCTCCCGCTCTTCAAAGTAGGCGATCGCCTCTTCGATGGTGTGGGTCCAGGTCTCAAAGCGGTCGTTCGCCTTGATGTGCTTGGTCATCACCTTCTCGATCATCTCCAGGTCGTCCGGAGTGAGCGTGCGGGGCAGCTCGAAGTCGTAGTAGAAGCCGTGCTCGATCGGCGGTCCGATCGCGAACTTCGCGTCCGGGAACACCTCTTGAACCGCCGTCGCCATCACGTGCGAGGCGGAGTGGCGGATGCGCCAGAGCTTCTCGGCATTCGAGAGCGGCTGGCGTGCGGGAGTGGCTTCTTGGGATTCGCTCATCGGGGCTCCTATCGGTTGCCTCGGCCTTACGAATGGCCGAACCGGGGTAACGCTTCGGCCGTACGTTGGCCGAGCTTGTTAAGGCGCAGGACGCTAGTGAAGCGGGGAGGGCGACGCAACGACTATCGCGGCGACGGTCCAGGCGCGGGTCGTTGGACGCGCGCCGCCTTCGAATTCAGCGTTTCGGGCCGCGCGGCGTGCCGTACAGTTTGGCGAGCGACGACGCTGGAACGCCGAGGCGGTAGAGCGTGGGGAAGACCGTCATGAGCAAGCCGTAGTAGAGTGGCCGTGCCTCGAATCGCCGGCCGGACACGTTCACGCAGGCGGCGACGGTTTGAATCCGCCCGAGCGCCCGCAGGCGTATGGCCAACTCCAGGTCCTCCATGAGCGGAATCTCGGGGAAGCCGCCGACCGCGCGGAAGGCGCTCGCGCGGACGAACACGGCCTGGTCGCCATACGGGAACCGTGAGTATCGCGAGCGGATGTCGGCGATGTGCAGCGCGGAGGCCATCCAGCGGCTTGGGCGCTCCGGCACCGTCCAGGTTCGAAACGCGCCGGCGACCAAGGAGGGGGCTGCGAGCGCGGTGCGAATCCAGCTGCAGGCGTCGGCCGGTAGGGTCACGTCGGCGTGCACGAACAGCAGCACGTCGCCGGTGGCGGCTTCGGCCCCACGGTTCATCTGCACGCCGCGACCGGCGGGGGAACTCAGCACGCGAACGCCGGCGTGGGCGTTGGCGATTGCGACGGTGTCATCCGAGCTCCCGCCGTCCACGACGATGATCTCGGACAGCCCGGGCGCCGTGAGGAGCTGCCGCAGCGCATCGTCGATTCTTGCCGCTTCGTTGAGCGTTGGGACGATGGCGGAGACGGTGAAAGGCATACGTCTACGGTCGGTCTAGCGGCGTCGTGTCCGTGGGCGCGGTATCCGCCGGAATGGTGTCCAGCGGCGGCGACTCAAGCAGCGCCGTGTCGAGCAGGGCGTCGGCCTCACGCGTCGACAAGTTGTCTCGCCCGTGCAGGTTCACCGGCGTTGCGCTCGCTCGGCGCACGCGCAGGTTGAGGCCCTCGACACAGAACGAGAACGCCATCGCGAAGTACACGTAACCCTTGGGGATGTGCTGGTGCATCGCGTCCGCAATGAGCACCACGCCGATCAGCACCAAGAACGAGAGCGCGAGCATCTTGATGGTCGGGTGGTTCTCCACAAAGTCGCCGATCGGTTTCGCCGCCACCAACATGACGCCCATCGCGATGACGATCGCGAGCACCATCACGGGCAGGTGGTCTGCGAGGCCGAGCGCGGTGATGACCGAGTCGAGCGAAAACACGATGTCGAGCAGGCCGATCTGAATGACCACGGACATCATGGTCGCGGAGCCGTCCACGTTGGCGGTGTGGTCTGCGCCTTCGAGGCTGTGATGTATCTCGGTGGTGCTCTTGCCGAGCAGGAACAGACCGCCGAACAGCAGGATGAGGTCACGCCCGGAGACGCCATGATCGCCGATCGAGAAGAGTGGGTCGGTGAGCCCCATGAGCATGCTCAGCGAGCCGAGCAGCAACAGGCGCGTGATGAGCGCAAGGCCGAGCCCGAGCGACCGACCTCGTGCGCGCTCCTCTTCGGGCAGGCGCCCCGTGAGGATGGAGATGAAGATGATGTTGTCGATCCCGAGGACGATCTCGAGAACGGTGAGGGTGGCTAGCGCGAGCCAAGCTTCGGGGCTGTAAATCCACTCAAGCATGAATGCCTATTCGGGCGCCTGGTCGGTCATGACGAACGTCAAGGTGCCGCCAGCTGTGATGTCGTTGTGTTCGATGAAGGGGGTCTCGAGCGGGACGCCGTTGAGCGACACCGATTCGACGTAGACCGCCTCTGGGCTGTTGTTGACGGCTTCGATGACGAACGTGCCGTCGGACTGGAACTCGGGGTTGAGCACCCACTCGACGCGGTCGAGCAGCGGGCTGCTGAGCGTGTAGCTCGTGCCGCCGGGCGCGACGGGATAGAAGCCGGCGGCGGCGAGGACGAACCAAGCGGAGGTGGAGCCAGCGTCGTCGTTCCCAGGCAGTCCGCGCCGTCCCAGGCCGTAGGCTTCGTCCATCACGCGGCGCGTGGTGGCCTGCGTCAGGTCCGGCCGACCGGCGTGTGCGTACAAGAACGGGATGTGGAAGCTCGGCTGGTTCGTCGGGTCGTACTGGCCGTTGGAGAAGAACGTGTCGAGCTGGGCGATGAACGCCTCCTCGCCTCCGTGAATGTCGATGAGCGCGGGCACGTCGTGGGGCACGAAGAACTTAAAGATCCAAGCCGAGGCCTCCACGAAGTCGTTGTCGTCGGAGGTGTCTGTGGGGTCGAAGGGCGTCATCCAGCTGCCGTCGCGCAGTCGGCCGCGCGGGAAGCCGGTCTCTGAGTCCCAGTTTGCCCGCCAGGACTCCGCGCGGGCCATGTAGGTGGCCGCCAGCTCGGTCTCGCCGAGCGTCTCGGCCATCTGCGCCAGCGCCCAGTCGGCGTACGCGACCTCCATCGTGATGGACGCGTTCTGCGTGGGGTCGCACTCGCGCGGCACGTAACCCAGGCTCATGTACTCCGGCGGAGTGCCGAGCCCGAAGTACCCGCACGCGCCGTTCGGCGACGAGTTGCTGTCCTCCTCGGAAGTGCGTCGAACGGCCGCGAGCGCGTCGTCCATGTCGAAGCCATCGAAGCCCTTAACCACGGCGTCGGCCACGATCGCGACCTGCGGGTTTCCAGTCATAACGCGCGAATAGCCGCCGGCCGCCCAGGGGCACTTGGGCATCCACCCGCCGGTGCGGTACGCGTGCAGCATCGAGAACACGACGTCGTCGATGATCTCGGGCTCGGCGATGGTCCGGAACGGGTGGCTGGTGCGGTACGTGTCCCACAGGCACCAGTCATCCGTGTAGTAACGTCGGCCCTCGGGCAGCGGATACTCCGTGGCGACGCCGTCCCACGCGCTCACAAACATGCCGTCTTCGGAGTAGTCCGCGGGCTGAAACATGGTGTGGTACAGCGCGGTGTAGAAGCGCCGGAGGTCGTCCTCTTCACCCTCCGCTCGCACGCGGTTCAAGCGCGTATTCCAGGTGGACTCGGCCTCGGCGCGGGCGTCGTCAAAGTCTACCGGCTGCGCGTCGCGGTGCGCGGCGGCGTTGTCGGTGTCGCGCAAGCTCAGGCCCACGCGAACGGTGAGTACGTCCACGTCGTCGCCAAACTGCATGCCCGCGTGCACGCGCGCGCCGCTGAACGGCATCGCTTCGGGTTCTCGGCTTCCCTGCCACGCGCCCGTACCGGTGGGCGCGACGCTCGTCGACATTGCCCAATAGACGGTGAGCTCGCCGGTCCCGGGCTGTCCGGCCAACGTGCCGATGAGCGGGTGGACTTGGTAGTAGCCGAGGCCGCGCCAGTCGGTGTCGGACACCTCGGTGACTTCGCCGCGCAGGGCCGTGCCGCGGCTCTCTTCGAGGTTCAACTCGAGCGCGCGTGGGGCGTCGCCCTCAAACGTGTAGCGGTGGACGGCACCCCAACGGCTGGCGGTGACCTCGACGCGCGTCTCGTCCGCGGTGATGGCGTAGTAGCCCGGCGCGGCCTCCTCAGTGGAGCGGTCGAGCGCCGCCGGCGGCTGCGCGGAGATCTCGTCGAGTGCCACGCGGACGGGGCGGACCAGAACATGACCGTAGCCGTTCCGCAGGCCGCCGGCGCCCTCAAGGTGCATGTGCGCGATGCCAAAGAACTCATCGTCGTCGTGGTGGTACGCGTCGATGTCGCCGGTGCCGCTGTTGGTGACGGGGCTTGCCCGCACCACGCCGTGGGGGACCAAGGCGCCGGGGATCACATGGCCGAGCCCTTCGGTGCCCACGAACGGGTCCACGTACTGCGTGAGCGCCATTTCGGGCGGCGGCTCCCACGTCGACACGTCGTCCGTGTCCGGCATCGCGTCGGCGTCCACTGCCGCCGTGTCACCCGCTGCGGTGTCACTCGCCACGTCAGCCGTGACGTCGGCGGTCGGCGTGTCCGCGGCATCGCGCGCGTCCGTCTCCGCCTCTGCGCCGTCGCATCCACTGGCGGCGCCGAGAGCGGCGGTGAGGAGGGCGAATCGAAGAACAGCGCGAGGAGCGGAGGCGGTCATGGCGTAGGCGTTGGGCGGGTGAGTAAGGGGCGGACGGCGTCAGCGATCGCGTCGCCGATGATGCGATGTCCAAGCGGGTTCGGGTGCGCCAGATCATGCTTCTGTTCCGGCTTCTGAATCTCGATGGCTTCCATGCCGGCGAAGGCGTCCGCGACCCGAATGGCGGGCAATCCAGCGGCCTGCGCGGTGTTCACAACCTGGTCGTAAATCGCCGTGCAGTGCGGGTGGTCGAATCTCTCCACGATGGGGAGGACGGCGACCAACGTTTGGAATCCGTGGATCTGCTGCAGCAGCGCGAGGCGCTCGAACGAGTTCTGGACGATGATGCCGTAGGTGTACGTCTCAAAGAACGGCGCGAACGCGCTGCAGAAGCCCTCGCCGCGTGCGAGCGCGATGAGTGGAATGAAGCGGAACGCAAAGTGGCTGTTGCCGATGCGCCCGCGGCCGCCGTTCTGGAACGACGCGGCGGTGAGCATGAACGCGACCACCACCACGTCCGGTTCGTACGCGAGCCCGACCTGCTCCAAGAACCGCACCTGCTGCAGTGTGCTGAAGCCCTCGCAGGACACGTTCACGACTTCGACGCGCTTGCCGGGAACGGCGGTCTGTAGCTGTCGCTCCATCTGGCGGAAGAACCGCTCTTCGAAGGGGATGGCGTTGTCGTTGGCGATGGAGCCCGTGAGCACGACCACGCGCAGGACGTCCGCCGGCTTGGGCATCTCTCGCTGCACGTCGAGCAGGCCGTCGGGCGTGACGACCACGCCGTCGCTGTCGAAGCCTGGTGCGTAGTGGTAGCGCAGGATGGGGTCGTCGACCTGAACCACGCGGCTGCTGGTGTCCGAGAACACGCCGGACCGGAGTTCGAGCAGCAGGACGGCGACCACAAACACCAGCGCGACGACACGCAGCACGGCTCTCAACCGCGCCCAGGGAAGGGGCATGGTGAGCGCGAAGGTGGCGATAAGGCCGATGCTCAGCCAGCGGAACGGGTCCGGCAGGAAGAACTCAGGGTCGGTGAACGCGCGGGCGATGATCTCGGTGGCGCCGAGGACGATCAGCAGGGCGATGAACATGGGCGCGGAGAGCGTCCACGCTTTGCTGGGCGTCGAACGGTCGCTGGTCATTGCTTCCCTTATAGGTCACTTCTGTTGGCGCCGCGTCGTCGCGGTCAGCCTAGAACAGCGAGTAGACGAAGGGTGCAAGTGGGGCAATCGTGTTGATGACCCAGAGCAGCGCTGCGAGCAGCAGGAGCACGCCGAACACGGGGATGAGGACACCCAGCTTGTGATGCAGCAGGACCGAGAAGGTCCGCGTGATGGTGTGGTAGACGGTGCTGATGCCTGAGAATTTGGGGCGGCCGCTCATTGTTTCCACACGATGGTATTGTTGAGCACGAGCGCGTCCATCGCGGTCCGGGCGTACATGGAGAGCGCCTCGACCGGGGTAGAGACGATCGGGTATCCGCTCGGGTTGAACGATGTGTTGACGATAACCTCGAGGCCCGTGTGCTTGCCGACCGCTTCGATGAGCGCGTGGTAGCGGGGGTTGTCCGCGGGGAACACGACCTGGGGTCGGGTGGTGCCATCGTAGTGGATGGCAGCGCGGACCTTGTCGCGGACTTCGGGCTTCACCGGCACGGCGTACTGCATCCAACGCTGGAAGCGCAGGTGGTCCGCAGGGACGTCGAGTGCGTTGTGCGCGTCTTTCTCGGTGATCGAGAAGGCGTAGGGTCGGAAGAGGGCGCGGTCCTTAACGGCCTTGCTGAGCTTGTTGGCGAGCTCAAGGTCGTCGGGGCGAATGAGGATGGAGCGGTTGCCGAGCGCGCGCGGGCCGATCTCGGCGCGTCCTTGGTACCAGCCGATGATTTGGCCAGCGGCGATGCGCTCGGCGACTTCGGCGACGAGCGCTTCGTCGGACTCGAACTTCTTATGCTCCCACTTGATCCCGGGACCTTGCTCGTGGCCTCGCTTGAGGTACTCGAGGCTGTGGTCGGGATCGATGAACGGGAGCATCTCGATGGTCTCGTCCTCGCTGAACTCGGCGCCCATGTACGCGGGGTAGCGCATGACTTCGGGCGCGCAGTCGCTGTGGGTGGCGGCGTACACGAGGGCGGTGCCCACGCTGGTGCCGCCGTCGCCGGGATCGGGCGGGATGTACATGTTCTTGTACAGGCCGGACGCCAGGATTTTGTAGTTCGCGACGCAGTTCAGGCTCACGCCGCCGGCGTAGCAGAGGTTCTCGGAGTCGACTTTGCTGCGCAGCTGCTCGGTGAGCTGAACGATGCGTTCTTCGAGGACCACCTGGATGCTGGCGGCGACGTCGGCGTAGCGCTGCGACTCGGCGTCGAAGGTCTGCTCGCCGTCGAACAGGGAGCTGTGCGGCAGCTTGGTGTTGATCTGTCGCGCGGGGCCGAACTCCTTGATGAACTTGTCGGAGACGGCGCCGCTGTAGAACTTGGAGAAGTGGAAGTAGTCCTGGTCGACGGAGTACGTGCCGTCCTCGCCTTCTGCGATGATGGCGCGGACCTTGTCGGCGTAGATGGGCTTGCCGAAGCCGGCGAGCGCCATGGTGCTGGCCTCGCTGTCGTTGGGCGAGAAGCCGAGGTACGCGGTGAACGCGGAGTACACGAGTCCGAGCGAGTTCGGGAACGCGATCTCGGACACGCGGCTGACCACGGGCTTGCCGTCGATCCACTCGCCTTTGTAGAGCGCCGAGCAGGCCCAGTCGCCCACGGCGTCGACGACGAGGATGCCGGCGTCGCTGTAGCCGGAGCCCATGAACGCTTGCACGCCGTGGCTAAAGTGGTGGCTCAGGTAGCTGATCTTCTTGGGGTCGACGTCGAGTCGCGCCGAGATGGTGCCGATGGACCAGAGCTTCTTGCCGAGCCACGCCTTCATGGCGTTCACGAACTCTTTGCGAGAGCCGGGGAACGAGGCCAGGGCGGACGTGAGCACGCGCGAGAACTTGGCGTGCGGGTCCTCGTGGAACACGATCTGGTCGATATCGGCCGCCGTGATGCCGGCCTGCGCGAGGCAGAACTCGACCGAGTACGCGGGGAAGTTCGCGTCGTGCTTTTGGCGCGTGAATCGCTCTTCTGCCGAGGCAGCCGCGACGCGTCCGTCGATGACCAAACACGCGGAGGCGTCGTGGTAGCCGTAGGAGAGACCGAGTACTTTCATGCGGCGAACTGCTTGACGCTGTTGTTGTCGTATTCGACGTATCGGGTTTCCATCCTGCGGCGCGCCGCCAGGAAGACCCACGGGGCGAGCACGAAGTAGGCGACGCTGAGCAGCCCGGTCGCGACGGTGTCGACCACCCGCTTTCCGTTGCGCAACCACGCTTCCCAAGCGCGCACGATGCGCACGCGGCGATACTCGGATTTCATTTCGTTGGGCTGTGCGCCCAAGTCACGAAGCAGGTGTTCCGTCGAGTCGACGTGGCCCTCTTCGTCTTCCACGATCTTGGCGAGCGAGCGCTGCAGCGGCTCGTCCCCCAACGAGCTGGCGATGTACGCGAAGCGCTCGGTGGCGTCTTCTTCGCCCACGTGAACGTACGCCAGCGCCTTCCAGATCGGGACACCCGCCTTCGCCAAGTCCTCGCGCTCGTACGTCGCCGGCGGGAGCTTGTGGTCCGTGTACAGCTGATAGGTGTACGCGAACTCTTCGGCGTGCGACTCCTCTTCGAGGCTGTGTGTGAACAGCAGCGCTCGAATCTTCGGGTCGTCGATGCGCGCGATGCTGCGGTGGAGGTGCCAAACACCGTCCGCCTCAGTCGCCTGGAACCCACGAATCGCCGTCGCTTTCGCGCCCGGCAGCTTCCAGCCCAAACGGACCGCAAAGGTCACGCGAAGCTTCTCGATCAATCCAGGCATATGCGTTGCAACTCGTTTGGTGGGGGGACCAGTACGGTACGCGAATACCGTACAACGACACCGGTGTGTGTCAAGTGAGAGTGGTTTTCATTTGAGCCGATCACGCACGGAATTCGCGCGCTTCAGCGGGTGCGCACGTCGGGGTGGCCTTCCGTTGTCGACCGCGCGTACACACGACCCCTCCGCGCGACGTTTTGCCGCGCCCGCTTTACTCCGACGCTCACCCGGAACACCCCATGACCTCACCGCTCTCGACCCACCGCTTGACCGTACGCGGCATGACCTGCGGCCACTGCGAAGCCTCCGTCCGAACGGCGCTCGAACAGCTCCCTGACGCGTCAGACATCGTCGTCGATCGGCAGCAAGATACCGCGTCTGTCTCCACCTCGGCCAGCCTGACCGATGCGGTCGCCGCGGTGAACGCGATCGGTTTCGAGGCCTCGGCCTAGATCGGCGCTAGAGCTTGGGGATGACCTTCGCGATCGTTCGCGAGAGGTTGAGCCACCAGAGCGACTCGACGGCGATTAGGGGCTTGCCGTTGTTGAGCAGCGCGACGCTGATGTCACGCTCGGGATCGGCGTAGATCAGGATGTTCGTGAACCCGATGTGGCCGAACGCGTCCGGGGTGTCGGGGCCGATGACCGAGCTGTGGTCGCTGCCGAGCATGAAGCCGAGGCCGTAGCGGAACGGGTACTGCAGGACGCCGTCGTACTCGTGGTAGTTCTGCTCAAGGCGCGCGCGCTTGACGCTGCGCTCGGAGAACACGCGCGTGCCGTTGTATTCGCCGCCGCGCAGCAGACACTCGAAGTATCGGCCGGCCTCTTCGGCGGTGCCGCAGATGTTGCCGGAGGGGACGACGGAGTGCAGGAACCGGGGGTCGTTCGCCAGGTTCACGATGGTCTGCATATCGCCGCCGAACGCTTTGCGGACGAGCCGAGACAGGGGGAACACGGCCGGGGGCCCGGTCCATACATCGCGGGCGATTTCGCCGATGTCTTCGGGCGGGATGCCGTAGGCGAACGAGCGCATTCCGAGCGGCTGGCGGATGGTCTCGTTGTGGTACGTCTGAATGTCCTTGCCGGTCACGCGGCGGACGATTTCGCCGAGGATAAAGCCGCCCGTGATGGCGTGGTACGCCAGCTTGCGGCCGGGTACGGAGGCGGGCTCCGCGTTGTACAGATAGTTGAGCACCGCGGACGCGTCGCCGAGCGCGTCGAGGTCGAAATGCTCGGCGTCGATGAGCGGCAGGCCGGCCCGGTGGTTGAGCACGTGGCGGATGGTGATCCGCTCTTTGCCGTTGGCGCCGAACTCGGGGATGTACTCACAGACCGCGTCGTCGATGTGCAGCTTTCCGCACTCGTCGAGGTGGTGGATGAGCATGGCGGTGACGGACTTGGACGCGGAGAACAGGTTGTAGACCGTGTCCGGCGTGGCGAGGCGGAGCTCGTCGTCGTCGATGCCGGCGGTCGTGTTTCCGCGCGCGTGGCCGATGGCGCGGTCGAGGACCTTGGCGCCGTTTCGCCGGATGCACAGGCTGACGGAGGGTTGCAGGCCGGTCTTGTAGTACCGAACCGCGGCGTCCCAGATGGCGTCGATCTGCGCCGTCTCAAGCCCGCCTGCTGAGGCCGGTGCCTCGTCTTCGGCGATGGTGGTGACGTCCTCTGCGGCGAAGACGCGGACACGATTGGGGCGAGCGAGTGACGAGATTCGTTGGAACATGTTTCGCTGGCTATCGCAAACGCGAAGCGTCGTCATCAATTTAGCTCGTTCGAAGTGTGGGAAGCGGTACGGAGCGTGAGCGCGGTGACTTCGGTGGGGGCGCCGAGTCGCATTGGCGGGCCCCAGGTTGCGCTTCCGCAGCTGACGTAAATCCACGTGCGATCGCGGTGCTTCGCGAGGCCTTTGGAGTATGGGTTGAAGAAGCCGACGAGCCACGTCCACGGCACGAACTGGCCGCCGTGGGTGTGGCCGGAGAGTTGCAGGTCGGCGCCAGCGTCGGTGGCGGCGTCGATGAGCGCGGGCTGGTGGGCGAGCAGCAGCCGGAAGTCAGCGTCGGCGGTGTTGGCGAGCGCCGTGGCCGGGTCGGAGGCGTCGGCGGGTACGAACTGGCCGGCGCTGGTGTCCGAAATTCCGGCGACCACGAGCGTGGCGTCGCCCACCTGCACGCGGTCGTGCTCGTTGGAGAGCACGCGCAAGCCGAGGCGCTCAACCTCGCGCTCCCACGGCTTGGCGTTGGAGTAGTACTCGTGGTTTCCGGTCACAAAGAAGGCGCCGTCGCGGGCCTTGAGGCGGGCGATGGGGGCCACTTCGTCGCGCAGCGCGGCCACGCTGCCGTCGACCAAGTCACCGACGAACGCGAACATGTCGGCGTTCAGAGACAGCGCGATGTCGACGACCTGCTCAAACTCGCGGCGGCGCGTCGGAGCGCCGATGTGGACGTCCGAGAGCATGACGATCCGGTAGCCGTCGAGGTCGGGATGAAGGTCGGGGACCGGGATGTCGACTTCGATGATCTTCGCCTTGCGCAGGCCTCCGAGGAGGGCGGCTGCGGCGGTTCCGAGGCCGAGCGCGAAGCCGGCGAGCACCACCCAGCGGGCATATTCGGGTGTGGAGACCCAGCCGACGATCGCGCTGATCGGGTGCGAGACGAGCACCGCCATGAACACCACGGACGCGCTGCCGGCGTAGGCAAGTACGGGCGTGCGAAGGCCGCGAACGAGCGGGTGGCCGGCCATGCGCGCGATGAGCACAAAGAGCAGCAAGACCGTTGAGACGAGCAGCGCGACGGGTACCACGGGGATGGCGAGGTCGGTCCGGTCGAGCGCCCACAGGGCCAGGCCGATCAAATAGAGGTGCGCCGCCGTCCACATCGTCATGATGCCGGCGATGAACTTGAGCATGCGGCGGATGGGCGGCGCTGCGGAATCGGATTCGGTCATTGGCGCTCGGTGAGGGCGTGGCGGTCAGGCCTGCGTGGGAAACGTGTGGTAGCGGATTTGCGTCCGGCTGCGCGGCCGCGGGAGCGGGTCAGTCCGCGTCCAGGTGGCGGCGGACGGCGGCAATAAACGCGTCGGGGCATTCGCGGTGAATGAAGTGGCCGGCGGGCAGGGCGACGTGTGCGTCCGCGGGAAGGGTGCGCGCGGCGTGCGCCATCACCGATTGGCCCATGCAGCCGTCTTCGAGGCCCGAGATGAGCATCAGCGGGGCTTGGATTGGGCCGAGGGCCGCGCGCCGCGTGGCGTGGTCGCGGGCGATGGCGCGGGGCAGGGCGCGGTAGTATCCGAGGGCGGCGCGGAGTGACCCGGGGGCTCGGTACGCGCGCTTCACCGGCTCCAGGTCGTCGGCGGTGAACGACCAGCTGGGGGACCACCGGCGCCACAGCTGCTCGACGGGTTGAAAGTCGTTGCGGGCGAGCGCGGCCTCGGCGATCCGAGGGGCCTGAAACGCGGCCATGTAGGCGCTGCGCCAAAGCTGTTTGGGGTCTCGCGCGCCGAGCACACTCGCGGGCGGCGGGACGGCGGCGAGCACGACGCGTCGAATGCGGTCGGGGAACAGGGCTGCGGCGGTGTAGGCGGCTACGGCGCCCCAGTCGTGCCCGACGACGTCGACGGATTCAGCCTCGAGTTGGTCCGCGAACGCGACCACGTCTTCGGCGAGCGCGCGGACGTCGAAACGGCCGTTCGCGGGCACCGATGATGGGGCGATGCCGCGCATGAACGGCGCCGCCACGTAGCGTCCGTCGTTGGCGAGCGCCGCGCGCAGGTCGTCGAACGTGTGGGCCGTGTCCGGGAACCCGTGGAGCAGCAGCGTGGGCCGTCCGGTGGGCGGTCCGCTGACGCGCGCGGCGCAGCGCCAGTCGGGCAGTTCCCACGTGAGGGTGTCGTTGGGCATGGACGGTGGTGGCGCGTGGGCCGCGGAGGCGAAACGGCTCGGGCGGCATAGGTTAGACGCGTGGGGCCGCGGTGCACGCAAGTCGCGGAATCGGTGGACGAGCGGGCTTGCATCTTGGTCCATAACTTGGTCATTCTGCGGCCATGAACGACGTGCAACAGGTGCTGTTTACCGGCTTCGAAACGTTCGCAGACCATGCGTGGAACCCGTCGGGAGACGTGGCTGCTTCGGCGGCGGCGGCGTTCGGCGTTGGCGCAGAGTCGCGGGTGCTACCGGTCACCTTTGAGACTGCGCGTAAGTTTCCGTCTACGCTGAAGAATCAGCGCATGGTGGTGTGTGTGGGCCTGTCGCGCCGCAAGCGCGTGGAGGTCGAGTTGATGGCCAAAAACGTGGCCAACGATGTGCCCGACAACGCCGGTGTGGCTGGCCCGTTTACGCTCGAAGCGCAGGGCCCGGACGTGTGCGTTTCTCGGCTCGCTCCGGCGTTGGCGCGGCAGCTGAAACTGGAGGTCGGCGATGGCGTTGGGACGTCGGAGGACGCGGGCGGATACGTGTGCAACGCGCTTTACTACGCGTGTCTGCGGGCGGCCGACGCCGGTGCGCCGCCAGCGGTCTTCGTGCACGTCCCGGCGTTCTCTACCGAGGCCGCAGCGTCGTTTGGCGAGCGACTGGGGAACGCGGTCCGAGCGCTGCTGGCCGATGCGAACGCGCCGGATTGCGTGGCCTCGGACCGGGTTGCGTCGCCGGCCGCGGGCAAGTCGGCCGCGGACACGCGAGCGTGAGCTACTCCTCGATCTTCTTCCAGCGGTCGGCGTCGCGTGAGGCCACCTTGGCGAGGTTCGCGGCGACCACGTCCTCCAGGTCGATGTCCATCGAGTTCGCCAGCGTGACGACCGTGAACAAGATGTCGCCGAGCTCGGCTGCGATCGACCCCTCGGACTCGGAGGCTTTCTTGGTCTTCGGCCCGTGCTGGTGATTGATCTCGCGGGCCAACTCGCCGACCTCTTCGGTCAAACGCGCGAGGTTCGCGAGCGGGGGCCAGTAGCCGGCCTCGAACTGGCTGATCCAGTCGTCGATGGCGGTCTGAAGCTCTCGGATGTGCATCGGTCTCGGGGGGCGGATCGGTTGGATGGCTCGGTGCATACCGCGCGGCCGCGTGGGCTCGCAATGGAGTCACCGCGCCACAATCGAACAGGCACAGGGAGCCGTGTGCGACGGGCTTCGGTCGCCGGCGCTGTGGCCCGGTGTACGCTGGTGATCGCGCTCCTATTGGCGTCCGCGACGGCGTCGGCCGAGGGCATCTACGCGCAGCGTTGGACGGACTGGGCGACGACGCATTTTCGGGTGCATGCGCACGCGTCTGTGGCGCCGCTGGGCGCAGACGTGCGCGACATGATGGAGCAGGCGTACACGGTGGTGACCGAGCGCTTTGGCTGGGCGCCGCGCGGGCGCGTGCACGTGGTGATCGAGGACCAAACCGACAGCGCGAACGGCGTCGCGAGCACCGCGCCGTGGAACGACATCCGGCTGTACGCGGTGCCGCCCACGCACGACAGCACGCTGGGCTACTACGACAACTGGATGTGGAACCTCGTGGTCCACGAGTACACGCACATTGTGCATCTGGACCGGGTGGAGGGCATCCCGAAGCTGGTGAACACGCTGCTCGAGGCCGAGCTGTCGCCGGGCCATACGATCCCGCGCTGGTTCATCGAGGGCCTCGCCACGTGGTTCGAGTCTGACGTGACCGGCACCGGGCGGTTGAACAGCGCATATATGGATGCGTACTGGCGCGCGGCGGCGCTCGACGGCACGTATCCGACCATGGGCGACCTGTCTGGCAGCAGCATCGACTGGCCGTTCGGCACGGGCTGGTACCTGTATGGCGGGCACTTCATCGACACGCTGGTGGACCGCGTGGGCTTCGACGCGGTGGCGCGTTATCTGGATGTCTATAGCCGGCAGGTGATCCCGTATCGGGTGGATTCGCTGGCGAAGAAGGTCATGGGCGTGAGCCTGATCGCGCTGTGGCCGGAGATGCACGCCGAGCAGGCGGGGAGGGCGCACGCGGACGCGTTGGTGTCGCGGATTCTGGGCGGCGGTGCGTACGAGCGGGTCACGCGCGGCGGCAACCAATCGCGGTTTGTGACCGTGGACCCGGACGGCGCGTTGGCGTGGATTGAAGACGACGCGACCGAGTCGGCGGCGATCGTTACGTCGGCGTTCCGCGTGGACCTCGACGCCAGCGGCGAGTTCGACTTTTTGGCGCCTGATCGTGTGGTCATCGACCAGCCGCATCAGGTGTCGCGGTACTTCTCGTTTCGCGATCTGTACGAACTCGACCTGCGCACCGGGAGCTCGCGCGCGATCACTTGGGGGGCGCGGGCGAGGGAGCCGCGGGTGGGGCCTGACAACCGTCGCGTGGCGTTCTCTAGCGTGTCGGTCGGGCGCGCCAATATCGCCGTGCTCGACTTGGACACCGGCGAAGTGACGCAGGTTTTTGAGGCGGAAGCGTGGGGGCAGGCGACGTCGCCGGATTGGGTGGACGCGGATCACATCGTGTTCTCGTACCTGCGTCCGGGACACGGCCGAGACTTGTACGTGCTCGACCTGCGCGAGGGCGCCGCGGTGCCCCTGCGGCAGCTCACCCACGATGGCGCTGTGGCGGTCGACCCGTTTGTGGTGGACGGCGCCGTGTTGTTCAGCTCGGACCGCGACGGCATTCACAACTTGTACGCCATTCCGATCGATGGCGGCGACACACGGCGGCTGACGCGGGTCGATACGGGCGCGTTTTCACCGGTGCTTGCGGGCGACACGCTGGCGTTCGGCGTGGTCGGAGGCGCGGGCTTTGATATCGGTCAGTTGCGCATGGCCTCGGCGCCGCTCGACGCTCCACTGGCCGGCCCCGTGACGCACCCTATGCGCCCGGTTCCGCCGCCGGCCATCGACCTCGCGGCCGTGCGGGCAACGCCGGAGCGTCGCCGCGCTTCGATTCGCGCGATGCGGCGGCCGGACTGGACGCCGCAGCTCGGCTTGAGCGGGTTTTCGTCTGCGGTAGGCCTGCAACTGGCCAGCTCGGACGCTCCCGGGGTGAACGCTTTTGACGCGACGCTGCAGTGGTCGTTCGAGCACATGCAGCCGGTGGGATACGTGGGATTCACCACCCGCCGTCTGCCCATCCCGATTGGGCTCAGCGTGTCGCGCGGCTTGGTGGTGCGCGACCGCAGCCTGGTGCGGGCCAGCCGCTACGTCCCGTATCTGGAGCAGCGTATCGACGCGTCGATCGGCACCACCATCATCTTCCCGCGCCTGGGTTCCACCCATGGCCTGTCGTTCTCGTACTCCGCCAATTGGCATGGGATCCTGGACGAGCCGGAGGTCGCGCCGTCGCCGGTGGACATCACGCCGCAGTCGCCGGAGTACCGCCGGTTCAACGCGCTGCGCACGAGCTGGGGCTGGTCGCGGGTTCGTCGGTACGGCCGCTCGTTCACCCGCGAAGAGGGAACCTCTGTCGACGTCTCGTTTCTGCTGCGTTCGGCGCTGATCGGCGCCCAGGTAGAATCGGGTGAGCTGACCGCTGGCGTGGCGCACTACGCGGAGCTGCCGTGGGGCCATGTGCTGGCGATGCGCGCATCCGGCGGCATCGCCGACGCCGCTACCATCGGGCCGCGGACCTTCACGCTCGGCGGGCTCGGCACCCACGATGTGTTTCTGGCGCTATACGAGTCTGCGCCGGAAGGGACGGCCCACATCCGCGGATATCGGCCCGGCATTCGGAGCGGAAATCGGTTCTATCGCGGGCAGCTGGAGTACCGCATGCCGGTGGCGAATCTGGGCGCTGGCTCGGGCACGCTGCCGGTGTATCTGGAGCGCCTGCACGCGGCGGTCTTCTTGGACACCGGCGACGCCACATCCGACCGCGTGCGCTTTCGCGAGGCGTTGGTCGGGATGGGCGCCGAGCTGCGGTTGTCGACGGTGATGGGCTACTCGCAGGCGGCTGATTTTCGGCTGGGCTTCGCGCGCGGCGTCGGCGCGGACGGCATCTGGGACGCGTATCTTTTGTACGGGTTCGAGTACTGACGCCGCCGCCTTTGCGTGCTTCCGCGGCGCCGCCTTTGCGTGCTTCCGCGGCGCCGCCCTTGCGTGCTTCCGCGTCGCCGCCCTTGCGTGCTTCCGCGTCGCCGAGCGCAACGGGCGCGTAGGTGCTTTCTCTGATCTTCGAGTCCGGCTAGCGTGCGTGTCTACGCAGAAACAGGTTACGTCGATTGGGTCACACGGGTGGGCCAAACCAGGGGAGCTTCATGGGTCTATCGATTGTCCGCTCGGCGCTTGCCGTTGGCGCCATTTTCGCCGTTAGCACGCTCGCGTCGCCTGCAGCGGAGGCCTGCGGTGGCCTGTTCTGCTCTATCCCGCCCACCGAGGTGCCCACGGCGCCGGAGCCGGTGGACCAGACGGCGGAGCGCATCATCTTTGAGGTCTTCGAGGACACGGTCACGGCGCACGTACAGGTGTCGTACTTTGGTCCGGCGAGCGACTTCGCGTGGATCGTGCCGGTGCCCGAGGGGACCACAGTCGCGGAGTCGAGCGCGGGCTTGTTCGACACCGTCGCCGCGGGTAGCGCCATGAACGTGGTGCTGCCCGCGGCGGAGCAGTGCCCGGCGCCTGTCGGTTCGGGCGGTGGTCGCGGGCCGGCTTTCGGGTGCACCGCAGATGCCGCGTCGGCCACCGCAGAGGGCGGCGACGGGGTCCGGAGTCCAGACGGAATGTCACCGGTGACGGTCTACGCATCCGGCGCGACCGAGAATTACGAGTACAGCATCATCGGCGCGGCGCGGGCGAGCGACCTCGTCGACTGGCTGCGCGTGAATCGGTTCAATGTGTCGGACAATATGACGCCTGTGATGCAGCCTTATAGCGACGAAGGCATGCAGTACCTGGCGGTCAAGCTGCGCGAGGGCCGTGAGGCGACCAACATTGTACCGCTCGCGATGACCTATCCTGGCGTGGAGCCCATGATTCCGATTCGGCTTACGGCGGTGGCCGCGCAGCCGCTGATGGGGATCCAAGTTTGGATCTTTGGTGACGCCCCGTATGTGCCGACCAACTATGCCATGACCGAGCCCGAAGACACGGAGATCGTGTCCGATGAGCTCGGCAACACGAGCTACTACGAGTGGGTCGCCCGTGAGGTGGCGGAGTCGGCGGGCCGCCTCTGGATCGCCGAGTACATGGGGGAGAATCAGACGGGGACGTTGCGCGGGCACGACGTGGTCTCACGTTATTATACGCGCATGAATCCGGGCAGCATGACGGTCGACCCGGTGTTCGCGGTGGCCAACAACGCGCCGCCTGTGAACAGCACCCTGGACCTGTCCTGGCAGCCCACCCCCTTTACGTGCGGCGGCGTCGACATGTCGCGCGTCCCGTCGGCGTGCGGCTTCAACTACTGCGGCCTGGGCGCGGTGTGCTCGGTCGACAACGGGCGCGTCGGGTGCCTGTGTCGCGAGGGCGAAGTGGCGCAGTCGATCACGGGGCCGGACGGCACGCGCAAGGTCACGTGCGGGCCGGCGGTAAACCCGTTCGGTGTGACGGCCGAGGCGGGCGGCGTGGGCACCGAGTTTGACCCGTGCGCCGATGTGGTCTGCGGATTGGGCGAATGTGTCGTGCGCGGCGGCTTCCCGACGTGCGATTGCAATACCGGCGCGATCGCCTGCTTGGAGCCCGGAGGGGTGGTGTGCGTCGCGGCGACGGCGGGCGCGGAGACGTTCGGGCCGGGCGCTGGTAACGAGGCGTCGCCGACGGTTGTGGCGAGCATCGAGCAGCCGGTCCGTACATGGTACGCGGCGCTGGTTGGCCCCATGCTGTTTGCTGGCATTCTGCTCGGGCTCCGACGCCGCGCCGTTTAACTGGTAGCGTTTGGCGCGCGACGCGTGATCTCGGCTTGACAGGCTGCGCGGGCTCCGCTTAGAAGCGCCGTCCCGTACGGGCGCTCACCATGGAAGGGCGCCGTACACCCCTCTTCACCTTTGCGAGACCCCCATGGCACTCGATACCCAAGCAAAGGCTGAGCTCATCGCGCAAATGCAAAAGCGCTTTGGCCTGGCCGACAACGATACTGGCTCTTCCGAGGTTCAGATCGCGATTCTCACGAACCGCATCACGTACCTCACCGAGCACTTCCGTACCCACAAGCACGACCACCACTCGCGCCGCGGCTTGCTTAAGCTCGTCGGTCAGCGTCGTCGTCTGCTCGACTACGTGAAGAAGAACGACTTGGCGCGCTACCGCGAGGTTCTCGCGGAGCTCGGACTGCGCAAGTAGTCCCGCCTACGAACCGCTCGGTGTAACGCCGCGGTTTGTATCGGTTCACCACAGCGGCGATAGGCTCCGGCCCATCGCCGCTGTGGCGTTTTTGGCGAATGTGGTGTAGGGAAGCCGAACGTCGCACACGCGAACGCCTTTGATAGGCACGCAGCGGCGGATCAACATAACCACTCAGCGAGCGCCGTTCTGATTGCGCAGCCTGTACTGGAGCCCACGACCGGAAGCCAACTCGGCGCGTCGCGGCCTGCACTACATGCTTCGAACGGGACGGTGATTCGCCAGATGCCGATGGTCGGCGCTGGCGTTTCGTTGAGACATCCCGAGGAGCATATGCTCAACGTACATCGTCTTACCGCGAAGGTCGGACACCACGAAATTACGCTCGAAACCGGTCGCCTTGCCAAGCAAGCTGGCGGTTCGATTCTCATCTCCACCGGCGACTCGATGATGCTTGTGACGGCCTGCACGGGCCCGCACAACCCGTCGGCACGCTTCTTCCCGATGGTCGTCGACTACGTCGAGAAGCAGTACGCGGCTGGCCGCATCCCCGGTGGTTTCCTCAAGCGTGAGGCCCGTCTTCGCGACCACGAGATCCTCGTGAGCCGCATGACGGACCGCCCGATTCGCCCGCTGTTCCCGGAAGGCTACAAGGGCGACACGCAGATCACCGCGACCGTGCTCTCGCACGACGGCGGCGAGCAGGACACGGACGTGCTCTGCATCACCGCGGCTTCGGCGGCGCTCATGCTCAGCGACGCCCCGTTCGAGGGCCCGATCGCCGGCGTTCGCGTTGCTCGCTGCAACGGTGAGTTCATCGCGAACCCGTCCACGACGCAGCTCGAAGGCGCCGACCTCAACATCATGATGGCCGCGTCCAAGGACGCGATCGTGATGGTCGAAGGTGAGGCCAAGGAAGTCGGCGAGGACGTGCTCATGGACGCGCTCGACTTCGGTCAGGACGCCGTTCAGGGCATCCTCGACCTGCAGATCAAGCTGCAAGAGCTTGCCGGTCGCCCGAAGCAGGTCTTCGAGCCCGCGACGCTCGACGCCAACGTCAAGAAGGCTGTCGCCAAGTTCGTCGGCAAGCGCATCGAAGAAGTGCTCAAGGTCAGCGAGAAGATCGCGCGCTACGCCGCGATCGACGCCCTCAAGGCTGAGGTCAAAGCGCACTTCGCCGAGACCGCGCCTGATCAGTTGGACGAGGCCAAGGCGGCCTTCGACGAGATCAAGAGCGAGACGATGCGCAACTGGGTCCTCAAGGACAGCCGCCGCATCGACGGCCGTGGCCTCAAGGACATCCGCAACATCTGGACCGAGGTCGGCTCGCTGCCCCGCGTCCACGGCTCCGCCATCTTCACCCGTGGCGAGACCCAAGCGCTCGTCACCACCACGCTCGGCACCGAGCGCGACGCGAAGATGGAAGACGGCCTGATGGGCAAGCGCGACGAGCGCGTCATGCTCCACTACAACTTCCCGGCGTTCTCCGTCGGCGAGATCAAGATGCTCCGCGGCCCCGGCCGTCGTGAGGTCGGACACGGCTTCCTCGCCCGTCGCGGCATCGAAGCGGTCCTCCCGTCCTTCGAGGATTTCCCGTACGTCATCCGTCTCGTCTCCGAAGTGCTCGAGTCCAACGGCTCGTCGTCCATGGCGACGGCTTGCGGTAGCTCGCTCGCGCTCATGGACGCCGGTGTCCCGATCAAGGCGCCCGTCGCCGGTATCGCGATGGGCCTCATCGCCGAGGGCAAGAAGTTCCGAATCCTCTCCGACATCCTCGGTGACGAGGACCACCTCGGCGACATGGACTTCAAGGTCTTGGGTACCGAGCGCGGCCTCACCGCCGTGCAGATGGACATCAAGGTCAAGGGCCTCCCGAAGAAGGTCATGGCCGACGCCCTCAACCAGGCGAAGGAAGGCCGTCTCCACATCTTGAACGAGATGTCGAAGACGATCGAGGAGCCCCGCGACGACCTCTCCGAGTACGCGCCGCGAATCACCACCATCAAGATCAGCGTTGACCGCATCCGCGACGTCATCGGTTCCGGTGGTAAGACCATCCGCTCCATCCAGGAGCGCACGGGCTGCTCGATCAACGTCGAAGACGACGGCACGATCAAGGTCGCGTCCTCGGACAAGACCGCCGCGCTCGAAGCCATCGCGATCATCGAGTCGCTTACGGCCGAGCCCATCGTCGGCGAGATCTACCTCGGTCAGGTTGCCAAGATCACCGACTTCGGTGCCTTCGTCACCATCCTCCCGAACGTGGACGGCCTGTGCCACATCTCCGAGCTCACCGAAGAGCGCGTGGATCGCGTCGAGGACATCTGTAAGGAAGGCGACGAGATCGTCGTCAAGTGCACCGGCGTCGAGCGTAACGGTAAGATTCGCCTGTCGCGTAAGGATGCGCTCGGCCAAGAGCCGACCATCCATGGCCTCAAGATCGAGTCCTAAGACTCTCGGCTAGGCCCGCGGTACACGCCGCGAGCCCCGCTACCGAATACGTTGAACGGGCGTCCGCATGTCGGGCGCCCGTTCTGCGTTCGTGCTGCACAGCGCTGCACAGCGCCGGACAGCGCCGCCGAGTACCGCGGGCTGGCATCGGTCGAAGCGCTGCTCCGCGCGTCGGCCAAGTTGAGCTGGGCGTGGGGAAGGGGAGCTGGGGCAAAACGTCGAACGGGCACCCGTGTGGATGCCCGTTCGACGTCGCGCCGGCGTCTCCCTAGACGCGCTCGCTATCTGGTTCGCTACTGCGGAGGCGCGGGAGCGTCGCCCGGCTCGGGCTCCAGATTCCAGGACTCCTCGTAGTACTCGATGTCGACGGCTTCGGTGATCTCGGTCTCAAGTTCACGGCTCAGGCGCTGTTGGTTCCGTCGTCGAAGAGGCTCGATGAGCGTCTCGCGGACCTCGTCAATCTCGCGAACGCCCTCCGGGCGGTGCGCCGACACGGAGTAGATTTGCCACCCGAGCGAGGTGCGGATGGGCTCGCTCACGGTGCCGGGCTCCATCTCGAAGATGACGTCCTCCACGGCGGGCTCGATGCCTCGGGCGGCGTTGCCACGCACGATCCAGCCACGGTCGCCGCCACGTGTGCGGTCGGTGCTTTCGGAGTCGGTCGATGCCACGGTCGCGAAGTCTTCGCCGCCGTCGGTGACGCGCGCGCGGAGGGCTTCGATGCGAACGCGCGCCTCTTCGACCTGCTCTTCGGTGGCGTCGGAGCGGAGGCGGATGGTGATCAGGCGTGCGTTCACACGCTCGCCTTCGCGCCAGCGGTCACGGTTGCTCTCGTAGAACTCGGCGATCTCTTCGGCCGTGGGCTCTAGCGCGCCGCGTTGACTCAGCACGTGGTCCAGCGCGAGCTCGCGTCGGACTTCGGCGCGGTACTCGGCGCGGGTGACACCGCGGGAGTTCAGGTAGCGCTCAAAGAGCTGCGGGTTGGCGACCACGTGGCCGAGTTGATCGGACAGGTGTGCGTCCACCTCGGCGTCCGTGACAACGATTCCGGCTTCGTCCACGTGGCGTTGCAGGACGGCGGCTTGCACGGCGTTGCGCACGAATCGACGTCGGCGCTCGTTGCGCCACTCGGGGGTGGTAGGTTCGCGGCCGGGGAGCAGCTCGTAGCGTGCGACCATGTCGGCGAGCTGTCCGTCGAGGTCCTCGGTCGTCATGACGGGCGTGCAGTCCACGGTGGCGACGACGTTGTCTGCGACGGTGGGGCAGGTGGCGTCGGTGGTCTCGCCGGACCCAGCTTCCACGGCGGGATCGGCGGCTTCAGCCGAGCCCTCGTTGGCCACAACCGGAAGCGTGGGGGCGTCCACGTCGCTGCCGCATCGACAACCGGCGAGAGATGCCGAGAAAGCGAGAAGTAGAAGAGGGTGGTTGCGGTTCATAGGCGACTGGGCTGCGAGGATGCGGCGCGCTGACAGCGGTCGCGCGCGGCGGGTGTGTTCCTACAACACGTCGGTGGGGTGTGCTACTCCAACCCGCGGCTCAGAAAGAGAATCGTCGGCGTTTTCTGCGCGTTGACCGCGGCACAAGTGGCTGTGGCATGTGCGGGTCGACGCCGTCGCCGCGAACGCGCGCGCGTGCTTTGCACCAGCGCCCACCCACAAAGGTCCGAAAATGATGCAGAAATCTCCTAAGGAAGCCCGCGCAGCGGTCGACGCCGGCGCGCTCCTCCTGGACGTGCGTGAGCCCGGCGAGTGGGAGCTCGTTCACGTGGACGGGGCCGTGCTCATCCCGATGAACACGATCCCGCAGCGTATCGAAGAGCTCCCGACGGACCGTGAGATCTGCGTTTTATGCCACCACGGTGGTCGCAGCGCACAGGTCACGTCCTATCTGCGCGCTCACGGCCTCAACGCCGTGAACGTGTCCACCGGTATTGAAGGCTGGGCGGTGACCGTCGACCCGTCGCTCACACGCTACTAGTCGCCGCGTTTGGGGTTGGCGCTCGGCACCCGACGAGGCGCGGCCACGTTGACATCGCGGCGTGTGGCGGGATAGCTCCACGGTACGCAATTCCTTGTTTGAAGAGGCTCCCGATGAACCGCTTTCGTTTCGTTGCATGCTCCGTGCTCGCCATGTCCTTCGCGGTTGGAGGTTGTACTCCGACCGAAGACTGGGCCGACCCCGAGTACATCCAATACCGCATGGAGATGAGCGACCCGCGGGCGTTCAACGAGTTCTCGCACCTGACCGATGAGCAAAAGGCGACCCTGGTCCCCACGCTTGTCGAGGTGTTCAACAGCGGCCTGAACCAAGAAGAAGTGTTGCGCGCACTGGTGGCCTCGGCCGATCCGCGCGGCAAAGACGTCTTCCTCAGCGCGCTCAGCCGCAGCGACGACCGCCTGGCTGGTCTGGCGGCACGTGGGCTCGCGGCGATTCAAGACACCGGCTCGGCGACCGCCGTGGCTGAGCGTCTCGCCACCGTTACACAACACGACGCGTACGCGGCCTTCTTGGACGCGCTCAACGCCATCCCAACGCCCCAGGCGGCCGACGTGGTCGCGAACGTGATGATGCGCCCCGCCGAGCGCGTGGGCGGAATCAACACCATCCGCCGTGGCTGTGCCATGCTCGGCCAGGTTGAGTCGCCGTCCGAAGAGGTCATCGACGCGATGGTGTTCGGCACGGTCAACCTGATCCCGCAGCCGTTCGAGGACGCGCTCAACGAGTGTGAGCTCGCGCTGCTGGCGCACGGCGACGCGGTGGTCCCCAAGCTCGCGGCGTTGTTCCGCGGCGAGAACCAGACCGCCAACACGCGCCTCACGTCGATGCAGTACCAGATGGTCGTCGGCAAGCTGCGCGCTGGCGCGGTGCTGGCCCACATCGGCTCGCCGCTCGCGGTCAACGTGTTGATCAGCTGGTTCAACACCCAGCAGGAGATCCCCGTCACCGAGTTGGAGCGCATGACGCCGGAGCAGGCGGCCGCGTGGTACGACTTCCACGGTCAGCTGTTCACGGCGGCCACGCAGGGCCTCGCCTACGCGGGAACGGATGATGCCACGGCGACGTTGCGCGGCCTCGAGTCGACCGGCGAAGGTCAGCTGCTCGAGCACTTCCGCATTTGGTTCCAGCTGTCGGCTGGCGCCGAGTTCGGCCTCCGCACCGCAGTGCACGAGGGCATGATGAAGGCGGGCGTCGCCGAGGACCGCGAGCTGCTTTGGACGCGCGCCGAGTCGGGCGCGTTGGCGACGGCGCGCACGGCGTACTTCACCAACGAGTTCCGCAAGAACGCGCTGCACTACGTGGGGCGCACGGCGCTGCCGACCGAGTTGGAGCGCTACCAGGCCGCCGCGGCCGCGCAGACCAACCCGATCGAGTTCCTCATGCACATGAGCTACTTTGTTCTGGCGCAGACCTGCGGCGACGACGTGGCGTGCTACGCCGCCAAGATCAACGACCCGGACTCCCTGCTCACCGAGCCCGCGCTCGTGGCCGCGCTCGAAGGCGTCGAAGACGAGCAAGCCCGCGGACAGATTCGCACTGGCATGTCGCAGAACGCGCGCACCGGCGCCGTCTGGCAGCTGGGCGTGCGTCTGGGTGACCAGCCGGCGGCAGCTGTTGCGCTGCTGGACGCGCTGTCGAGCCCGAGCATGCAGGTCCGGTTCGAGGCCGTTGAGGCGCTGCACTTTGTCGACGCGCTGCCGGCCGATGCCGCCACGCGCCTCGAGACGTTCCTTACCGAAGAGGCGGGCAGCACGGCCCAAGGCGCGCGCGAGCTGCGCCACGCCGTCCGCGTGCTCCGCGCGATGCGTCTGTGAGCGTACGCAGCGTCGAAGTGCGTGAGCCGCTCCCGCGGCTCCAAGCGCGCGTCGAACAGATGGTGCTCGACGCTGGGTTCATCCCGTGCGCCGCAGACGCCGATATCATCCTGCTGTGCGCCGACTCGCCCGTCGAAGGGTGGGACGCCACCGGCGGCATCGGTACTTCGGTGGTCGTAGCCTCGGCTATTCGGCCGACCGCGCTGTCGCAGATCGACGCGGTGACCACCTTGGCGCGTCCGTTCGACCAAGCGTCGTTGCAGCGGGCGCTCCAGCTCGCCGCGGAGACCCTCGCCGTCGAGAAGCCGGCCGTGGTGGACGACCTCGAGGTCGAGGCCGACCTGGATGCAGACATCGAGGCCGACCTGGATGCAGACATCGAGGCCGACCTGGATGCTGACGTCGAGGTGGATGACATCCTCGACGACCTCGACGCCGCCGAACTGGGGGCCGAGTTGCCCGCGCCAGCGGAGCTAACGCCTGCGGACATCCGCGTGGCGCACGACTCCCGTCCGGTGTCCAAAGCGACCGTGCGCGTGCCGCCCTCCGCCGAGACCGCGCTGCGGTTGGAGTGCTTGGTCGCGGCGGCCACCGAGATCGCCGAGTCCGTCGACGTGCTCGCCGCATTGAGCGACGAGGACGCGCGGATCGAAGCCGTGCTCACCATGCTGCGCAGCCACCTGGGCGAGTAGCGGTCGGACGAGCCCGGCGTAGGCCGCTTGAGCGGTGACTACGCCGCCGTCGGGCTCAGTCTTGCTCCGCCCACAGCGACTCGCGGAACTCGGCAATCTCGTCGAGGACCTCGTCGTCGTTCTCCAACTCCGCGACCTCTTGGGCCGTGTCGAGCAGCTCCATTCCAGCCTCTTCGCGGCCGACCGCGAGCAGGTCATGGGCGAGCAAGAAGAGCACGTCCGGGTGTCGGGTGTGCGCCTCCGAGAGCTCTTGGAACACCGTCATGCCTTCCTCAATACGCCCGCGTCCGATGCTCACCATCGCGCCGAGTCGCGCGCGCAGCGTCTCGTCGTCCGGCACGAGTCGCTCCACGTCGGGGAGCAGGAACACCACATCGTCCCAGGCGCCCTCGACCATGTAGTCGTTGACCAACTCCATGCAGATCTCGATCGCGTCGATCGCCGGATGCGGCTTCTTGGTGCGGACAATACGAAGCGCCAAGTCGTGGAAGCGGTCCTCGTCGCCGAAGTCCCAGAACGCCTGCGCGGCGGCCCAGAGGGACAAGTCGTCGAGGCTGCCCAAATCGAGCGCCTCAAGCGCCTCGAACTCCATCCCGAGGATGCGATCGTGGCTCTCTACCGATTCCGCGGGTAGCGTGGACCAATCACATTCGGCATAGCCAAGTTCGGCGTCCATCTCGTCGTCATCGACCTCTACCGCTTCTGTGCTCTCGTCTTTCATCGCGCTCTCCAGAGTTGGCTTCACGCCAGGGAGTTGGCGTAATAGAGAAGTCACCTACCCATTCGCAATCCCCTTCCGTCTTGCGCTTCAAGATCTCTGACGATGTTCCCCTCCGGCCTTTCGCGATCACCGGTCCGGCTGGGCTAGGGCTGTTCCGCGAGGAGGGCATGCGCGCGGTCGACGTGACGGCGCCGGAGAACGCGGATTTTGCGCTCGCCATGAACCGCGGGAACTGTCTGGCGTACGATGGCACGGTCGAGCGCGGGCCGCAGTCCGGCGCGCTCGGCATGCCGCGGTGGGTGATGCTGGATTGCTGCGCTTTGCCCAGCGCCGTGTTCGGCCTGGAGGTCCCGCGCGACGCTGTGCCCAAGGACCTCGCGGATGCGATGGACCCGACGGGGCGGCTGGAGTGGATCGGCGTCACCGAGTATATCGCGCTGCCCTCCGTCGCGCCGGGCGAGGTGGTTGGCGTGTCGCTGTTCTCGCTCGTCGCGGGTCGTCGGCTGGGCTCGCGGACCAAGGCGATGACGCTGCGGCTCATGGGCGCGGCGACGCAGACGGGCGTGACGCAGTGGACGGGCGCGGGCATCAAATTGCACCTGCAGTTCGGGCCGCTGCGCGTGGTCTCGTCGCGCGTGGCCGTGCACGATCGCCCGTCGGAGACGTTTGTGTATCAGCTGCCGGTTCCGCCGCAGGATTGCTTGGCGCGAATCGAGCGGGGGGAGGCCTGGGACGCCCCCATGCCGTCGGGGGAACGCCTGTCGCTCGACCCCCGGTCTGCCGACGTCGCCGGCGCGATCGCGGAGCACGCGCGCGGCCGGGAAACTTGGCTGTGCGGGGCCGGCGCGGTCACCGACACCGGGCTCGACCGCCTCGACTTCGTGTTTGTGGCGTCGCCGGACGCGCCGAGCACCGCGGAGTGAGCGTCCGAGTGAGCAGCGCGAGCGAATCGGGCACCGGTGGCGCGGGTAGCGGGCTGCTGATCGCCGGGTTGGGCTACTGCGGCCGTGTGCTGGCGATGGCCGCCCCGCACGCGACGGTCTGGGGCACGGTTCGCTCTGCAGAGTCGGCCACCGCACTTGAGGCCGAGGGGCTGAACGTCGCGTGCGCCGAGTTCCCAGACGCAGTGGATACGGTCCGCATTTCGGGCGTGCGCTTCGGTCACGGCGTGATCACGCTGGGCACCACCGATCCGCCGGAGCCCGCGGTCGCGGGGGCGGTGCGCTGGCTCGTCTCCCACGGGGTTGAGCGCGTCGTGTACCTATCGTCGACCAGCGTTTACGGCGATCACGACGGGGGTTGGGTCGACGCGGACACGCCGCCGGCGCCGGACACCGCGATGGGCCGTCGGCGTGTTCTCGCGGAGGCCGCGTTCGAGCGAGCGTGCCAGGCGCAGGGCGTGGAGGGGATGGTCCTTCGCCTGCCGGGAATCTACGGCCCGGGCCGAACGCTGCGCGGGCGGTTGCTTTCGGGCGCCTACGCGTACCCGCGGGACAGCGAGCGGTGGTCGAACCGTATCCACGTGGACGACGTGTCGACCGCTGTGCTCACGCTGTTAGAGCGCGGTGTTCCGGGGCGCTACATGGCGGCGGATGGGGTGCCGTTTCGCGCGCTTGATCTCGTCTCGTGGGCCTGCGAGCACCTGGGCATACCGATGCCGGAAGGCGTGGCGTTCGACGACCTTTCGCCGCGCGCAAAGCCGTTCTGGTTGGGCAGCCGACGATGCGACTGCGCCAAGCTCCGCGCGCTGGGCTGGGAGCCGACGTACGCCGACTACCGCGACGGATTTGCCGCCGCGTGGCGCGCCGAAGACGGCTCCGTGGGGAGCGGCGAGGGCGGCGAAAGCTGAAGCTCGGGCAGGGCGCGATTACAGCGTGCCGTCGCTCACTTTGATGCCGACTTTTCCGCCCGAGACGACGCATTGGCAGGCCAAGCGGAGGCCGGCCTCAAGCTCGTCGGGCATGAGCGTCATCTCTTCGTTGTCCGTCACGGGGTTGAGCGCCTCGGCGCCTTCCGTGATCTCGATCATGCAGGTCGCGCAGGCGCCTTCGCGGCAGCCGAACGGGATATCGACTCGATTCTTGTCGATCGCGTCTTGCAGCCGGGTGCCATCGGCGACCTCGACAGTGAGTCCTGATTCAGCGAACAAAATGGTTGCCATGAGCGTTGGCCGGTGGTGCGTTGTTTTGAGTGCCTACGCATAGTAGGCGACCTCGCTCCCGTGCAAGTTCCATGGCTGTAGAAGAGTTTGACGTACGCTTGATCGGCACCGCCGATTTGACCCCGACCGTGCGTCGTTTCGACTTTGAGCGTACCGATGGGACGCCGCTGACGTTCGTCCCCGGGCAGTTCATTATGCTGCACTTTCAGGTGGGCGACGAAGAGGTGAAGCGCTCGTATTCGCTGTGCCATATTCCTGGGCGGGACGAGGCTGCGGGCATCGCGGTCGCGCCGGTCGAGGGTGGCATGGCGACGGGCTTCTTGTGGGGCCTGCAGATCGGCGCGGTGTGCCGCGTGAGTGGGCCGTACGGCCGCTTCATCTTGCGCCCCAACGAGCAGCCCAAGCGGCTGATCCTGGTCGCCACGGGCACCGGCGTGTCGCCGTACCGCACCATGCTCCCGCTTTACCCGCCGCTGGTCGCCGAGGGCACCGAGGTGCACGTGTTGCTGGGCGTGCGCATGCGCGATGAGCTGCTGTTTGGCGATGACTTCGCCGCCGCCGCCTCCGAAGGGCAGATTGTGTTCCATCCGTGCTTCAGCCGCGCGGATGCCCTTGAGAGTTGGGAGCGGCGCGGTTACGTGCACGACGCGCTGCAGGAGTTGGACGTCAACCCTGAGGGCGACATTGTCTATCTGTGCGGCAACCCGAACATGGTCGACCAGGCCATGGACTATCTGAAAGAGCGCGGCTTCAGCCCGCGCCAGATTCGCCGCGAAAAGTACATCTGAGGCCCATGCCGGTACCCTCGTTCAGAGAACGTCTCGCCGCTCGTCCGCTCGTCTTCGATGGCGGAACGGGCACTGAGCTCTACATCCGAGGACACTTCATCAACAAACCGTTCGAGGGAGCAAACCTCTCCGATCCGGCGCTTGTTGAGAAGATCCACGCTGAGTACGTCGCCGCGGGCTCCCACGCGATCGAGACGAACACGTTCGCCGCGAATCGCGTCAAGCTGCGGAAGGTCGGTCTTGAAGACCGGCACGACGAGATCAACCGCGCGGGCGTTGAGATCGCGCGCCGCGCCGCCGGTGATAAGGTGTACGTCGTTGGCGCTATGGGCCCCACGGGGACCAAGTGGCCGACGCTCACCAAGGACCTGCAGGCCGAGTACTTGGACGTCTTCCGCGATCAGGCGCAGGTGCTGCTCGACGCGGGCGTCGATGGGCTCATCTTGGAGACCTTCGGGTACCTGCAGGAGCTCGAAGCCGCGCTCGGTGCGGTGCGCGCGCTCACCGACTTGCCGGTCATCGCGCTGGCCGCGTTCACCGGCAGCGAGTCGACCGGCGACGGTGCGAACGTGGATATGGTCGCGCGTCACCTCAAGCGCAGCGGCGCCGACGTGATCGGTGCGAACTGCGCCGAAGGCCCCATGGAGCTGTACAGCCTAGCCGAGCGCATGGTGAAGCACGGCGTACCCGTCGCGATTCTGCCCAACGCTGGCTATCCGAAGCCGGTGGACGGGCGCATGCTGTACATGGCCACGCCGGAGTACTTCGGCGTGTTCGCGCGCCGTTTCCTCAAGCTCGGCGTCTCGGTCGTGGGCGGTTGCTGTGGCACCTCGCCGGAGCACGTACGGAGCATGGTCGGCGCATACCGCATGATGGCCGGCGGCGCCGTTCAGCTCCCGCCGATGGTCGCGCAGGTAAAATCGAACGCGAACACGCAGGACCTCAATCCGCTCGTCGAAGAGGTGCCGTTCGCGCAGCGCAGTCGCTTGGCCGAGAAGATCGCGTCGAACGACGGCTTCGTGGTCTCCGTCGAGGTGAACCCGCCGGCCGGCTTGGACCCCACCAAGGCCAACGAAGGTGCGCGCATGTTGGCCGCCGCGGGCGTCGACGTGGTCAACATCGCGGACGGCCCGCGCGCCACCGTGCGCATGTCCAACTGGAGCCTCGCGCTCAAGGTGCGTGAGCACACCGGTATGGACTCGATCGTGCACCTCTGCATGCGCGACCGCAACCTGCTCGGGCTGCAGTCCGACGTCCTCGCGTACGCCGCGCAGGGCCTGAACAACGTGGTCATCATCACCGGTGACCCGCCAAAGATGGGCGACTACCCGGACGCGACCGCCGTGTTCGACCTCGACAGCATCGGCGCAATCCGCATGGTCTCGGGCTTCAACAAGGGCCTCAACCTGTCGAACCGCTCGCTCGGCGGTCAGACGAAATTCGCCATCGCGTGTGGCGCCGAGCCGGCCGCGCTGGACTACGACCGCGAGATCCGACGCTTGGAGCAGAAGATCTCGAACGGCGCTGAGTTCATCATGACGCAGCCGGTGTATGATCCCGCGGTGCTGGACCGGTTCCTGAACGATATCAGCGACTTCCACGTGCCTGTGCTGGTAGGCCTCATGCCGCTGGGCAGTCACCGAAACGCCGAGTTCCTGCACAACGAAGTGCCAGGAATGCAGATCCCGGAGAACATCCGCAAGCGCATGGAGAAGGTCGACCGGGGCCCCGAAGCACGCGCGGAGGGTGTCGCGATCGCTCAAGAGATGCTCTCGGCCGTGCGTGACCGCGTTCGCGGCGCGTACATCATGCCGCCGTTCGGACGGTACGAGCTCGCCGTCGAGGTGCTCAAGGTGGTCGGCTACGAAGTACCCGAGGCGTACCGCGAGAACTGGCGGGTCTAGCCTCGCCGGCGGCTCATCGACCGGCGGCGTGGGCTAGTCAACCAGCGGTGTGGAGCGCGCGATGATCGCGTCGAAATCCACGTCCGGAGGGAGCGTGCCCAGCGCGTCGCCATGCTCCAGCCCATTTGGGCCGCCGAGCCGTGAGCGCACGTAGGCGTCTCCGACAGCGTGGGGCGCGTGTCGTAGTAGCAGTCCGGCCTGGAGCACTTTGGCCATGTCCTCGACGACCCTCCGAGCGCGGATTTCTAGGGTGCTGCGGTCCGCGAAGCCGTCCTTGATCTTGAGCAGCGCGGCGTCGTATCGGGCGTCTGCGCCGACCGCGAGCTGGGCCTCGGCGAAATAGGCTTCCAGCGTGTCGGGCTCCCGTCCGATCGCCCGCAGTAGGTCGAGCGATTGTACGTTGCCGGCGCCTTCCCAGATGGAGTTGAGCGGCGACTCACGGAACAGCCGCGGCATGCCCGACTCCTCGACAAAGCCGTTGCCGCCAAGGCACTCCAGCGCCTCGCGGGCGACGGTCGTCTCGCGCTTCGTAATCCAGTACTTGGCCACCGGCGTGGCCACGCGGGCGAACGCCGTCGCGTCGGGGTTCGCGGTGGCGTCGTCGAACGCGCGGGCGAGGCGGAAGGCGAGGGCGGTGGCGGCTTCGGACTCCAAGGCGAGGTCCGCGATCACGTTCTTCATGAGCGGCTGCTCAGACAGGCGGCGTCCGAATGCCCACCGGTGCCGGACGTGGTGCGCGGCCTCGGCGACACAGCGGCGGATGAGTGAAGCTCCGCCGAGGGCGCAGTCGAGGCGCGTGTGGCGAACCATCTCGAGGATGGTGGCGACGCCGCGTCCAGGCGTGCCGATGAGCTGACCGAAGCAGTCCTCGAAGAACACCTCGCTCGACGCGTTGGACCGGTTTCCGAGCTTCGATTTGAGGCGCATGAACCGCATGGTGTTCTGCGTTCCGTCGGGGCGGAATCGCGGCACCAGGAAGCACGACAGTCCCTCTTCGGTTTGCGCGAGCACCAGGAACGCGTCGCACATGGGCGCCGAGCAGAACCACTTGTGGCCATTCAGGCGGTAGGCTTGTCCACCGCCGGGGCTGCCGAGGGGCGTGGCGCGGGTGGTGTTGGCGCGAACGTCGGAGCCGCCTTGGCGCTCGGTCATGGCCATGCCGAACAGCGCCCCGCGCTTGTCTGCGATAGGCGCGAACCGCTCGTCGTAGCTTCGCGAGAGCACCTTCGGCAGCCACTCGGCGGCGACGTCGGGCTGCAGCCGCAGAGACGGAACCACGGCGAAGGTCATGGTGAGCGGGCAGCTGTGTCCCTGCTCCACCTGGTGTCGCACGTGGCCTAGGCCGGCGCGCGCCACGTGGGCGCCGGGTTTGGGGTCGCTCCATACGGAGGCGTGCGCGCCGCGCGCGATGGCGGAGCGCATGAGCTCGTGCCAGGCGGGGTGAAACTCCACGACGTCGATGCGATGGCCGAAGCGGTCGAACAGCTTCAGTTCGGGTGGATAGTCGTTGGCGAGCTCGCCGAGCTTGAGGAACTCCGCGCGTCCGAGCTCTTGGGCGTACGTGCGCACATCGGACTCGGCCCAGGCGGCGCCTTCACGGGTGAGCGCGTCTCGGAGGGGCATGTCCCACTCGAACATGTCGTAGTCTTCGAGCGCCACCGCTTGGTTGAGGACGGCGTCGGACGGCTGCTGCGCGAGCTCTTGCGTATGCATTGGCGGGTGGGTTGGGCGCGGCGCGCTGAGCGGGTTTATGGTTCGATCGGCAGCCGGGTACGCGCCAGGACCGGCCGTCTGAGCGTGCTGCGCGGCTAGGCGATGAACGGATGGACGCCCATCGTCGGGGTGACGGCTTCGCCGGTTCGGATGCCGTACGTGAGTTCGATCGCGGGACGCGCGTCCTCGATTCCGTAGCCTCCTCCGTTGAGGATGTCGTCGTACACGCTGGTGTGTAGGTCACGGAATACGTTGGAGAATTCGAGGTCGATGCCGTCGATCGTGATGGAGCGGTACGCCCGCTGTCCCGCGGCCACAGCGGCCTCTGGGAGGTCGTCGCCATCGACCGACAGGAACCAGCGCACGCGTGCGTTGGCGAGTTCAAGCGCGCCGGACCCGCGCTGGCTGTCGAGCACGTGAACTTCGCTGGATTGCACGGGCCCGAACAGCCACATGAGCAGATCGAAGAAGTGCACGCCGATGTTGAGCACGATGCCGCCGGACTTCCCGAGGTCGCCTTTCCACGAGTAATGGTACCACTTTCCGCGCTTGGTCACGTAGGTCAGCACCACGTCGTGATGCTTGTCTGGCTCGGCTCTCAGGCGTTCGCGCAGCGCCACGAGGGCAGGGTGAACGCGGAGCTGAAGCACGGTGTAGACGCGCTTTTGGCACTCCTGCTCGATCTCGATGAGACCGTCCAAGCCCCAAGGGTTTGCGGCCAGCGGTTTCTCGCAGATCGCGTGGGCTTTGACGCGAAGGGCGAGGCGCACGTGGGCGTCGTGCAGGTAGTTGGGCGAGCAGACGGACACGTAGTCGACGCGACCGCCGCGATCGAGGCGTCGCTCCTTCTCCAGGTGGCGGTCGAAGCGCTCGATCTCGGTGAAGAACGAGCAGGCAGGAAAGTAGCTGTCGAGGATCCCCACCGAGTCGTGAGGGTCGATCGCGGCGACGAGCTGATTGCCGGTTGCTTGGATCGCCTCCAAGTGTCGAGGGGCGATATAGCCAGCGGCTCCGATCAGGGCGAAATTGGCCACGGGAAACTCGGTGAAAGGCGAACGGATACTTTGACGTGGGACCCGGCGAGTGTACCGTGGGAGGACCCGAGATGGAACACGCGCGCTTCGGCTGAGCGTACCACATGTAGGGAAGTGCGAGTGCCGGTGCGACAAAGTCATGGGCTTTGTGAGACAACCATTTTGAGAGCGTGTGTCTAGGAACTGAGACAGTTGGACGCGACCTTTCCACATTCAAGCCAACGCCTTGCTCGGCCCCCTGGGGGCTCCCTCCGAGTTCAAGTCCGTAGCGATCTGGAGCGGATTTGAACGCCTGCGAGTATTGCGGAACACCTCGTGCCGTCGATGCGTTTCCCTGTCCGGGGTGTGCTGCGGAGCCGACGTCGGAGTGGCTGAGTGCGGCCGGAATCCCCGAGACCGTGTTCGGCGCGGCGTCCGCGATCGTGGGTGAAGATGGAATGGCGGCGTTGCAGGAAGCCGCGCGCGGTGTGCGCGAACGGGAGCGGGAAGCGCCGACGGTGTACGAGGCGAACCCGGCGTTTCCGCAGGGCGCTGTACCGCCGAGCACGGCGCCGAACGTTGCCGCGAACCACACGCTGTCCGATGGGCCGGCGCGTCAGGCTGCGTCGCCGTCTGAGAGCATCCCCGATATGGACGTGGATGGGCTCGTGGGACCGAACACGCTCATGAAGCGGCCCGGACCGCCAGCCTCCGACTCGTCGCGGCTCGCGTGGCCGGAGAGCCTGAGTGGTCCGTTCGAGGCCGGACGGCAGGTGGAGACCGCTCCACAAGCTGGCGCGTCGAATCAGCCCACGCTGGACCCGGATGTGGAGCGTGAGTTGCGACCGGCGTCGGCGACGGACTCGGGCGGGACGTCTGGAGAACCGCAAGCGACGACGCAGATGCTCGACCAGCCCGATCGGCTCCCGCTCCGGCGTCCGCGTGCGACGGCTGGCAGCTCGGTAGGCGCGCGCATGCCGGCCCCCGTGCTCACCGGCGTGGGCTCGGTCACGCTGGACACGTCGGCCCGCGAGGTGGTGCGCTACGCCCGGACAATGGACCCTGACGACCCCGCTTCGGTGCTCAAGGTTCAGGCGCTGCTGGAGAGCCTGATCACGCAGCAGGAGGCCGAGGCGGTTCCGGGCGCGGCGGCGCTCACGCTCTCGAAGATCGAAGAGGTGATCGCGAGCGAGCCCGAGGCGTCCGCTCCAACCGGGCCGATCCCCGAGTCCATCCCCGACTTTGCGGCGCACCTCATGGATTGGGCCCGCGATGTGTCCGTGAGCGGCTCCCTGACGAGCGTGCTCAACGCGGCCGCCGGCCCGCACTCCACGCCGGTCGACGGCGAGCGCCAGGCGGGCTCAGGCAGAATCCACCAGTCTATCGCGTCGCTGACGGCCACCCTCGAGGCGAGCACCAGCGAGAGCATGCTGATCGGCGAGGTCGACGACGCGCCCGACTCCGAGCAAGAAGCCCAAGCCTGGGACGCCTTTGACGGCCTCGGCCTCGGCCGCGAGTCCGCCGGTGAACCCCAACTGCCGGCGGTCCGTACACCGGGCATTCCGGCGCCGCTGGACGGCGGCCGCGTGACGGTCGCAGATGGCCGCGTTCGCGTGGCGGCCAGCAGCGAGCGGTTGGCCGCAAAGCGTCGCAACGTGCACGGGGCAGCGATGCCGGCCGCCGAGCCGGAGCTCAACGTGGATGCGCTGGCAGACGCCCGGCCCAATCGCCCAGACCGCTTCAGCCAACAGCCCAAAGCGGTCGACGAACTGGCTGCCCGCGCCCCCGCGCCTGCGCCCAAGCCGGTCCCGGTGAAGCCGGCACGACCGGACCCCGCGCTCACGCCGCCGCCGGTCTCACACTCCAACTCGGCGGAGCTTCCGACAGCCGCGCCAGAGTCACCGTGGAACGTCCGCGTGATCGGCGCTATCGGTGTGGGTGTACTGATCGGCAGCATCCTGATGTGGCTGCTCTCTCGGTAAACGCTGGACGAGCGTCCGGAACGCGGTGACTCCGAGCGCCCGGAGGGTAGGGGAGGAGCGGGTTTGTCTGCGGGCGGCGTGGACGGGTTTGTCTGGCGTGCGCAGCGGAGCAAAAACGACGATAGGCGCTTGGGTGACCAAGCGCCTATCTATCGGAGTTGCGGGGGCCGGATTTGAACCGACGACCTTCGGGTTATGAGCCCGACGAGCTAC
>CBDUJZ010000010.1:0-64245 GCA_965367675.1 uncultured Myxococcales bacterium
CGGACACCGCGCTGACGGACGCTGACCGCGCGGACATTGCGCTCCCAGGCCCAGCGGTCCCCGGCCCAGCGCCGTGTGCCGCTGCCGTTGGTGGAGGTACGCTCGTACCTCAGCGGCCCTCGGAGGCCCGCGAATTCTCGGACCGCTGGCACGGCGGCTGGCGCGCCTCGCCGGTGGTGGCGGACCTCGACGGCGATGGCGTCACCGAGCTGCTCGCGCCCCGCGAAGGCCTGATCCTGGTGTACGACTGGGACGGCGCGGTGCGCCTGCGCTTGGAGGTCCCCGGGCGCGTGTGGGCCTCTCCGATCGTGGTCGATTTGATACCGGAACGGCCGGGGCTCGAGATAGTGGCGACCGTCCGCGGCGCGCTGTTCGCGTGGGACGCGCAAGGCGCCGCGCTCGCTGGATTCCCGGTCACGGCGGTCGATGAACTGCGCTCGCTGGCCGCGGGAGACCTCGACGGCGACGGCGACTTGGAGCTGGTGGTGGCCTCGACGCGGACGGTCACCGCTCCAGGCGCTCCGACGGGCGACGTGCTCTACGCATTTCACCACGACGGCTCCGCGGTGGCTGGATTTCCTCCCATCGGCGGCGGCGCGTCGGGCTGCGACGACTGGTGCTTCAGCGCCGGCGCGTTCGACCAAAACCTGGCGGTGGGCGACCTGGACGGCGACGGCCGCGACGAGGTCGTGCTCACCCAGGACAACGCCTACTTTTCGGTCCACCGCGGCACCGGCGAGGTCTGGCCCAGCGCGGGCATCTTCGACTTCCCCACGCGGGTGCTCGGCGTGCGCATGATGCACGACTACGCCCTGTCGCAGCAGGGGTACCCGAACGATGAGCAGCGCGACTTGCAGGCCCACGGCACCAACTCGCCGCCGGCCATCGCGGACCTGGACGGCGACGGCGTCCCCGAGCTCGTAATGGTCACCTCCGCCCAGACCGCCAACCAGCTGGACCGCGAGCGCGGCGTGGCGTTGTGGGTGCTGCGACCCGACGGCACCCGTCCGCCCGGCTGGGAGTCGCCACTGCATCTCCCGGCGTATTTGGCCGGCCTGGGCGTGTTCGAGGGGGCCAACCTGCCGGAGGCCAGTCAGGCGGTCGCGATCGCGGACATCGACCCATCGCCCGGCCTCGAAGTGGTGTTCCCGGGGCTCGACGGGCAGCTTCACGCGGCGTCCGCGTCCGGCGTGCTGTTATGGTCGCTGCGCATCACCGACTCCACGCAGGTGCTCGTCGCGGCGCCGGTCATCGCCGACCTATCGGGAGATGGACGTCCCGAGATCGTGGTCACCACGTGGGGGCCAGCTGCGGGCGCGCACGCGCTGACGATCGTGTCCGCCGCCGGCGAGGCGCTGCACCGCGTACCGCTGCCCGACCCCGGCTCCATGGCGGCCCCCACGATCGCGGACGCGAACGGCGACGGCGTGCTCGAGATCGTCGTCAACGTGTCCGGCGGCGTCGACGGCGTGCCGCAGCTGATGGCGTTCACCGTGCCCGGCTCGTCTGCGAACTGCCTGCCGTGGCCGACCGGGCGCGGAAACGACCTACGCAACGGAACGATTCGCCACGCACAGTGACCCGTCACGGGGCCGCCCGTCTCCGCGGGCGGATGTTGATCCAGGTGGTGACTAGCCTTTCAGGGCCGCCACTCGCCCGCTATGCTTCGGAGACCCCAACGTCCTGAAGTATGAAAATCTCAGCAGTCTTCGCGACTTATAACGTCGAGAAGGAGATCGTGATCCTGCTCGACTCCTTGCTCGCGTCCACCATTCCTGTGGACGAGGTGTGCATCTGCGACGATCGGTCCACCGATCGCACGCTCGAAGTCATCGACTCGTACCGCGACCGATTCACGTTCCGCGTGACCCAGAACGAGGTGAACAGCGGGGTCACCGCCACACGCAACGCCGCGTGGGCGCAGGCCACCTGCCCGCTCATCCTCATGCTGGACCCCGACATCCGCATGTACCCCGACACCATCGAGCGGCTGCTCGCGGTGATGGACTCCTCGGGCGCCGACGTGGTCACCGGCGGCTACACCGACGTGGCGCTCGATAAGAGCTGGTTCTCGCAATACTACGCCCTGTTCGCCCACCACTCCTTCTTGGTCGCCAACGCGCCGTTTGAGTACAACGTGTTCAACGCGTGGTGCGCGCTCAGCAAGGCCGAGGTCCTGCAAGCCGTCGGCGGATTCGGCGAGATCGAACGCGGCGTCGAGATCGAGAACGAGCTGCTCGGCCGGCGCATCGTCGCCAAGGGCTTCAAGCTGCTGCTCGACCCCTCCAACTGCGTCGACCACCACTGGGGCGGCTACCGCAAGCTGCGCTTCATCTTCACGTCGCGCGTGTACTGGTGGGTCAAAACCTACTTCGCCGACGGCCTGCAGTTCGAAGACGCCATGACCACCTCGTCGTACGGGTTCGCCAGCCTCGCGCTGCCCGCCGCTGTGGCCACGCTTCCGCTCGGGCTGGTCTCCCCCGCGGCGCTCGTCATTCCGGGCGCGCTGTTCGCCGGCTTCCTCGCCGGCTACGCCCCGTTCTACCGCTTCGTCTTTTCCCGCCGAGGCACGATGTTTACGATCGCCTGCATCGGCGTGAGCGGATATTTTTCGTTCTTCGTCACGGCCAGCGCCCTGCGGTCTGCCATCGAAGAGGTCATTCACCGGTTCACCTCCGGCGAGTTCACGCTCAGCTACCAATACGCCCATGAACGCTAGCAACTTGCCTCACCGCACCGCCTCAGCCCAAGCGGCCGACGATTTCGTGTTGCTCTGCTACTCGCGCAACACGCCGTACGACTACGACGCCCACACGCCGCTCTCCATCCTCGCGCTCGGCACCTACCTCGAGACCAAAGGCGTCAACGTCGAGTACTTCGACGAGCGGGTGCAGACCAAGCAGTACTTCGACGCCTTGCTCGCGCGGCGCCCGTCGGTGGTCGGCTTCTCCGTCATCGGTGGGTTCCAGCTGTCGTCGGCGTCCAAGCTCTCCAAGCAGGTCCGGGAGAGTTCGCCAGGTACGTGCATCGTCTGGGGCGGCGTGTTCCCGACCACCATGGCCGAGCTGACCTTACAGGAGTCGTACGTCGACGCCGTGGTCATCAGCGAGGGCGAGGAGACCCTGCTCGAGATGTATCACGCGCTGCATAACGGCACGTCGCTCACCGAGGTCCCGGGCCTCGTGACCCGCGACGATGCGGGCGAGATCGTGCGCACCGCCAAGCGCTCCCTGCCGAGCGTCGAAGAGCTGCCGTTTGTGTACCAAGGCAAGGCGCTCGACATGCTCCGCATGTACATCGAACGCGGCTCCGTGCGCGAAGCCGTCGGCTACGAGGGCTCACGCGGCTGCCCGTTCAAATGCACCTTCTGCTACAGCCCCAACTTCCACGACAACACGCGCACCAAGTCCGTCGAAAAGGTGCGCTCCGAGCTCCAACAACTGCGCGCGCTCGGCGTCGACGATATCGACATCTACGACGACACGCTGTTTGGCGCCCGCAAGCGCATGTTTCCGCAATACATGGGTGCGCTACGCGACTTCGGGTTCACGTGGATCGGCAACCTGCGCATCAACATGCTCACCGCCGACATGCTCAAGGACATGGAGACGTCGGGCTGTAAGTGGATCTACTTTGGCATCGAATCGCACAGCGACGAGGTGCTGCGGGTGCTGCGCAAAGGCATCACCGCCGACGATATCGACAAGGGCATCGCGCTGATGCGCAACTCCAAGATCCCGGCCGTCTACTCGCTCATCTACGGGCTGCCGCTCGACGATCTGCCGTCCGATGTAGACCAGGTGCTGGACTTCGCGGAGTGGATTCACAACCGGCACCCCGAGGCCGAGATTCAGATCCAGTCGTTCGTCGCGCTGCCGGGCACGGACCTGTACCCCAACGCGGTCAAGCACGGCTTCCGGGCGCCCGAGAAGCTGCTCGACTGGGTGGACCACGACCACTTCGGCGTGACCAACCCGTGGCTCGACGACCCCCGCCTGGGGCCCAAGATCTACGTCTCGAGCTTCCTCGCGTACCGCTACCATCGCCACCTATCGCACATGCCCATGAAGCTGGTCGCGTTGCCGCTGCACAAGCTCAGCTTGGCACGTCTAAAGACCCGTCGCTTCGGCGTTTTCTGGGAGCACGTGGCCTACAAGGGCTACACGACGGCCACCAAGCTGCGCACCGACCTGCACTACGCGATGGTCGATGTGCGGTCGCGTTTGGCGAGCAGGCGCAGCAGGTAGGGCAGGCCGATGAGGCCCACCGCCGCCGGTAGCACGTACTCGATGCCGTCCACGAACAGGCCGAGCGCGACGCCCTGCTCACGGCACAGACCTTGGATGAACACCGCGACCAGGTTCTCGCGTACGCCGAAGCCGCTGATGCTCGCCGGAAGCGCCGCCAAGAACTGAATCGGCGGGTACGCCGCCGCCGCTTGCACCCGGTTCACGTCGAAGTGCAGCGCGTGCAGCGCCAGAAAGAACACCAGCGTCTCTGTGCACTGCCGGAGAATGCCGAGGAAGAGCAGCCAAGCGCGGGTCGCGGCGGGAAAGCACGGGCCGAGCATATCGACCGCCGGCGCCAGGCCCGGGATGTGCCCCGCCAGGCGTCGCAGCGGCCCTTCGAACAGCAGCGCCGCCGGTCCGAGCAGCGCCAGGCCGAGCAGCGCCACCTCTTGAACCGGGTCGTTGGTGCGCAACGTGAGCTGCGCGACGCCTACGACGCAGGCCAGGCCCGCCAAGCTGTAGAGCTTGTCGATGAGCACCAACTGCGCGGCGTCCATCACCGACACTTCGCGTTGCGCGCGCAGCCCGGCGACCAGGGCGAGGTGGCCGAGCGAGAAGGGCACAAATGTGGCCAGCGGCAGCGCGCCGATCCACAGGCGGGTGATGTTCCAAAGGCGCGCCGATTCGCCACACGCGCGCACCACCTGGTGGAAGTGAAACGCGCTCACAAACAGGTTGAACACCAGCGAGATCGCCACCGCGAGCAGGACGGGGCCGAGCGCCGCGTCGCGGAACTGGTCGTAGCCGTCGAAGTGCCAGAGCGTGAGCCCGAATAGCAGCGCGGAGACAATGGGTGGAACGAGTTGAAGCGCTCGTCGGCGCTGCTTCTCTGTCACCGGAGGTAGTCTTTGAAGGACCGGTCGTGCACGAAGACGTCGAACCACACGAGTAGGTTCAGGATGCTCCACAGCGCGCGCCCGTGGTCACGCTTCTTGGACACGTGCTCCTGCCACAGGCGGTCGACGGTGCCGAAGTCGAGGAAGCCGCAGCGCTCTACGTGGGCCTTGCTGAAGTACTCTTCGGCGAGGGGGCGGAACTCGTTGAGGAACCACAGCGAGTGCGGCATCTCGAGTCCAAAGTTCTTCCGCCCGCTGATGGCCTTGGGCATGCGCCCGCGCATGGCGAGCTTTTGCATGTAGCGCCCCTGGAAGCCCTTGAGGCGCAGGTTGGAAGGCAGCGTGGCCGCGAAGTCGAACAGCTGCCGGTCCATGTACGGGAAGCGGCCTTCGATGGAGTGCGCCATCATGGTGCGGTCGTTTTTCACCATCAGGTCGCCGATGAAATACGTCTGCAGGTCGAACACCGAGATGCGGTCGAGCACGCGCGGGGCGTCGATCTGCGCGTACCACTCCGTGGCCCAGTCGCTGGTCGAGGGCACGTCGTGCCAGTCCGGCATGAGGGCGCGCTTGTCGGTCTCGGTGAGCGTGTGGCGCCAGTGCAGGTGGGAGGCCGGCACGTTCATCTCGCAGCCCTCGGTGAACCGCTTGGCCACAAAGTCGAAGCTGAGCTTGCGGTAGTCGGTGGGCAGCTTGTGGGCCACCGCCGAGATCACGCGGCGCACCATGGCGGGCGTGAAGCCGCGGTAGAGCATGCGGGCCTTGGCGGCGCGGTGCGTCTCGTAGGCGGTGAAGGTCTCGTCGCCGCCTTCGCCGTTGAGCAGCACCGTCACGTGCTCAGTCGCGTACTTGGCCAGCAGATACGACGGGATGGCCGCGCCGTTGCCGCTCGGCTCGTCCATGTACGCCATGTGCTCCACGAGCGCGCCCATCACATCCTTGGGCCCCACGCGGACCTCGTGGTGGATGGTGTTGCACGCCTCCGCCATGATGCGCTGGTACTTCGACTCGTCGAAGCTCGGCTCGTCCATGGCGATGGAGAAGGTGTGGATCTCGCGGTCGGGTCCCACGATCTCACGGCCGAGCGCGAGCATGGAGCTGGTGTCGAAGCCGCCGCTGAGCGTGAAGCCGAGGGGCGCGTCGGCGATCAGGTTGCGGCGCACGCTGTCGCGCATCTGCTCGTACAGCGCTTCGCCGAGCTCCTCCTCGGTGGCGTCCAGGTTGGGCGCGTAGGTGGGCTCGTAGTAGGCGCGTTCTTGGACCGTACCGGAGGTCAGGTCGACCTCGATGAGCTGGCCGCCCTGCAGCTCTTCAATCTGGGCGAACGGCGTGTGCCGCCCCGGAATGTAGGCGAGGGTAAAGTAGTGGTAGAGCCCTTCGCGATCGAGCGTGCCGTCGAAGTGCGGCAGGTCGAGGAAGGCCTTGATTTCACTCGCGAAATACAGCCGGTCCGCGGTGCGTGAGATGAACAGGGGGCGGATGCCGTACTGGTCTCGCACGATCCACGCCTTGTTCGTGCGGGCGTCGTAGAGCGTGAACGCGTACATGCCGCTCAGGTGGCGGCAAAAATCGATGCCGAGCTCCTCGTACAGGTGCAGCACCACCTCGGTGTCGGAGGTGCTCTTGAAGGCGTACTTCTTGTCGAGGTTGAACTGCTTGATCAGCTCGCGGAAGTTGGTGACCTCGCCGTTGTAGGCGAGCACCACGTTGCCGTCGGCGCTGCGCATCGGTAGGTCGCCGGCGGGCGACAGGTCGAGCACCTGCAGGCGGGTGTTGCCGAGCACACAGCGGTCGGCGTCAAAGAACCCACGGCTGTCCGGACCCCGGTGATGGAGTAGCGCTGCCATCTGGCGAACTTGGTTGTTTGCGTCGCTCCCGAGCGACGCACCCAACCCCAAAACTCCCGCGATTCCACACACTGGCGACGTCCTTCGGCAATGGCCGTACGACAACGACCCTGCCCGTATCGGCTACCGGGCGAGGCGCGTTCGGTCAAGTGCAGATGCGGGCGTCGCTCCTAACGCCGGTGCCTCATTTGGCTCAGCGAATCCGTACGGTCAGGGCCGGCGCGGCGCTGGTCTAGGCTCGCCAAACGTTCGACGGCGGATGCTTTCAATTGATAGAATGCGCCACCGGACCGTGTTAGCCTCCGCGCATGTCGACCAACGCGGAAGCCGTCTGGTGTGCTCCTCCATTCGGAGCTCATTTTTGGCGAGTATGGCTAGTTTTCGCGCTGCTGCTCGTGGCGCCGCGCCTGCACGCGCAGCCCGAGCCCACGCCGCCGCCGGCCGAACCGGGAGTAGAGGCGACCACCGCAGGTTGGGTGGAGGCGGGCACTGACGCGCTCGGGCCGGTCTTGGCTGTGGGCGAGGTCATCGCCGGCTGGACCGTCTCGCACGTGGACGCGCAGGCCGAGTTTCAGCGGGCTTTTTTCACGTTGGATGGCGCGACGACCGGCGTTGAGATCCTGCGGCGTCCGGGGGAGGAGCAGGTGACCGTGCAGTCCGCGCCCGAAATGTCGCCGCCGGAGGAGCTGCTGGTTGCTGTCACCGCGCGGGCCGCCTCGATCGACTGGACGGGGATCGATCGGCTCGGTGGCGAGCTGGTCGCTGACGTCCGCAGTGACGACCAAGATGTGGAGGTGCATCGGTTGCAGGAGTGGCCGAACCCGGTCCGCCGCACGTGGCCGTTCTTGCTTGTGGTTTTTCTGGCCATCGTCGGGGTCGAGGCGTCGCACGCGTTCCGTGCTGCCCCGCGTGCGTTCGCGCATTGGACCCGGAAGGACACGCTCTTTTGCATGGCGGTTAGCGTCGGGATTGTGCTGGCGTGCCGTGACTATCCGTTGCTTCACGACGCCGTGTCAGACCTGCAGTTGGGGCTGATGGTGGCTGCAGATGCGTCCCTCTCGCGCGGCGTGACGTCGTCGGTGGGGCTGGCCCAAGGCGCGCTTTGGGCCCACCTGCTCGGCTTCGGATTTCGCTGGGGCTTTGGGCTGCAGGCCATCCCGGTGCTGCTCATCACGCTGCACATAACCGTGCTGGCGCTGTGGTGGCGCCGGCTTACGGAGCTGAGCAACGCGCGCGGCATGCTGGCGTGGTTCGTCATTGTCGTGCACGTGATGCTGATCCTCGGCTCGATCATCACGCGCCTGCAGCACGACGTGCTGCTCTGGCCCGCTGCGGTGCTGTTCGCGCTCGCGCTCGACCGAGCGGTGCAGACCGGCCGGCTCACCGCGTTCGCTTTGGCGGCGTTTGCGTTCGCGTTTTGCATGGAGGCCCATTTTTCGGCGGTGCAGTTTGCGCCGATCCTGCTGGCCGCTGCGTTGCTCGCGTGCCGCCGCCCAGTGATTGGAGCGGCGCTGGTGATCGGCATTGTGGGGTGGACCGAGTGTCTGATCTCGCTGCGGACGCTGCAGCTGTTCATGGCGCTGCTCCCTTCTCCCCAGCTGGCCGGATTGGGCATCGCCGCCGGTGTGGTCGGTGTGGCGCTCGGCGCCCGGGTCGCCCGCCGTCGCGGGGTGGACCCGCGGGCTGGCGTGGCGATCGCCGTGGGGCTGCTCTTAGGCTTGAGCGCCCTGGCATCGCTGGTGATCGTCGCGAGCGTGCCCGTGCGCTACTACTTGCTCGCGCTCCCGCTGCTGTCGGTCTTCGGCCCGCTGCAACGGCTGCCGCGCGCGAGCTCCAAGCGCCGAATCATCATGTCCGTTGTGCTCGCACTGCTGTGCTTCAAGCTGTTGCCACTGGACCGTAATCGCAGCGCGCGGCCGCGGGCGTGGATGCTCTCCGATGCCGTGGCGCTCGAGCCCGTGTTGGTGTCGTTCGGCAACTACACCGACCTGCTCACGCGCCTGCGCGCGCCCAACCGCACGCCGCTGTTAGTCGCCACCGGTCACGCCAGCGCGAGCGCCACCTCCAACGCGACTCCCGGGACCGTCTTCGAGCTGCTCCGCGTGCCGGACACCACCGTCGTCCCTCCGCGTTGGACGCGCGTCCGCCTGCGCGGGCGCATGGACGCCTTCTACCGCGTGCAGCCCTCTGCGCTGCCCGCCGCCACCATGCAGGTGTGCCTGGACGGGGTGTGCCATCTGGCGCCCGAGTTATCGGCGCTGGCGACGCCGAACCTCGACGGCGCGATCGTGATGTCGATGGCCGAGCACCAGTGGTACGAAGTTGACGTCACGCCTGGGCTCCCGCCGGTCGACGTGGTGCCGATTCCGCAGGAATGGACCCGCATTCCCCCATGCGTTCCGGTGGTCATAGACGCCGATCGCCCCGAACGCCTGAACGAGACGCTGCGGCTCGATGGCGCCGTCGAGCACGTCCGCTTTGAGTTCCGTGACAGCTGTCTGTACGGCCGCATCCGCATGCCCAACTGGGTGGAGCTCAACGCGGACGATCAGCCGATCGCCGCCGCGCTCGCCCTGCAGCTTCGGCTGCTACGCGAGCGCGAGATGCTGCACTACCGAGGTGAGCCGTAGGCGGTGCGCGTCTGCGCGCCGGCCAGCGCGTCGCGGAGCATCTTCATGCCCTCGCGCAGCGGCACGCGCGCCTTCCAGTCGAGCTCGTCCGCGGCCCGCGCGGGGTCGCCGTGGAACACCGAAACGTCGAAGTCTCGCGCCGGGTATTCGGTGCACTCCGCGTCGTCGCTGCCCAGGTCGACGGCGAGCCGCGCGAGCTGACCGAGCGATGTCGGGACGCCGGTGACCAGGTGCACGGGCGGGGGCAGGGGGCCGGTGCCGCTCATGCGGTTGATCAACGCGCAGAGTCCGCGTGCGACGTCCGATAAGTGTACGAAGTCAAAGGTGTTTCCGCCGCCTTCGACGCGCAGCTCTCCGCCGGCCATCGCGGCGCGAAGGAACGCGGGGATCACGCGGTCGACGTGGTCGTCCGCGGCGCCGTACACGTTCGACAGGCGGACCGTGGCGGCGCGAATGCCCTCCGCGGCCGCTTCGCGAATCATGTCCTCGCCCGCCACTTTGGAGCGGCCGTACACGTTGATCGGCCGCAGCGGTGTGTCCTCGGTCGCGGGCAACTCGGCCACGTGTCCGTACACCTCGCGGCTGCTCGCGAACAGCACCCACGGCGGCTTCTCGCGCCGGCGCGCGGCGGCCAGAATATTGCGAATTCCGCCCACGTTCGTGCCTTCGCAGAGCGCGGGATCCGCCTCGGCCCAGGCGACGCGAGAGACCGCCGCGAGGTGCAGCACGCCGTCACAGTCCGCCATGCGGCTCTCGATGTACTCCGCGTCGCGCACGTCGCCGAGATCGCTGCCATGACCCAGAAGATCGCAGCCGACGACTTTGTAGCCGAGCGCGCGCAGCGCGGGTCGTGTGGCGGCTCCCACGAGGCCCGATGAGCCAGTGATGAGGATCTTTCCGTGCATCGGGTGCGACCGGGTGCGCGAGCGACAATTCAACTGCTCCATCGGCTATCAGACCGGCTGGACGTTGCACACCCCTTTCGACTTTCACCACAGCCGTCAAACCGCACACTGACAGGTGCGTTGGGCCGGTATGTGCGGTAGACGCGATCGCGTGTCTCAGCCTTCCCAGCCCGCGTCCCGGTACCAACTCAATCGTCTCATCGCCCGCGGTGGCATGGGCGAGGTGTGGACCGCTGTGCTCAATGGCGCCGCCGGCTTCGAGAAGACCATCGCCGTAAAGCGGGTGCTGGCCCACCTCGAGGAGGACCCCGAGTTCCTGGCGCGGTTCTTCGACGAAGCCCGCATCGCCGCCTCGCTCACGCACGGCAACATCGTCTCGGTGTTCGACCTGGGCGTCGACGACGAGGGCACGTTCTTCCTCGCCATGGAGTGGATCGACGGCTGGGACCTGCGCAAAGTGGTGCGCATCCTGGCCGCCAGCGGCGACACCGTCCCGCCGGACGTGGCCGCCCGCATCGCCGCCGACCTGTGCAACGCGCTCGGCTACGCCCACACCCGCCGCGACGCCGCCGACCGCCCGCTGCGCATCGTGCACCGCGACGTGTCCCCGTCCAACGTGCTGCTGTCGCGTGCCGGCGGCGTCAAACTCACCGACTTTGGCATCGCGTCCGCCCGCGAGCGCACCGGCCGCACCGCCACCGGCCAGCTGCGCGGAAAATTCGCGTATATGTCGCCCGAGCAGGCCAGCGGCAAACCCGTGGATCCCCGCTCCGACCTGTTCGCCGTCGGCGCGCTGCTGTTCGAGATGCTGTCCGGCAAGAAAGCGTTCGACGGCGACTCCGACCTCGACACGCTCGACCGCGTGCGCACCGGAAACCGGCAATCGGTGGCCGCGGCGTGCGCCCAAACGACGCCCGAGGTCCCCGCCGCCTTGCTCGAGATCTGCGAGAAGGCCCTGTCCGTGGATCCCGCCGCCCGGTTCCAGAGCGCCGAGGCGATGGAAGACGCGCTGCGGGCGCTGATCGCCACCGAGTGGGGCGCCCTCGGAGCCTCGCGCGTGCGCACCTGGGCCCGCGAACGCCTCGGCTCCGACCCGCTGCTGCGCGCCCAAGAGCGACCGGGCGGCGCGAACCTGGACGACCTGCTCAACGCCCAACTCGACCTCGGCCCCGAAGTGGCCACGCCGAGCAACACCGACAGCAAAAGCATCCCGCTGATCAACGCCGCGTGGAGCGGCATGGGCGCGCCGGCTGCGAGTGGAATCGGGCCCGCGTCGGCCAGCGGACGCCAACACCTGACGGTCACCCAGAGCACGCTGCCCCCGCCCCCTCGCCGCCGCAGCCGCGCGCCGATCGCCGTGGCCGTCTCCCTGCTGGTGCTGCTCGGCCTGCTCGGCGCTGGCGTCGCGTATCAGCAGCGCAGCGCGCCAACGCTGGTGGTGGAGAGCGATCCGCCAGGCGCCCAGGTGTACGTCGATGGCGTGCCGTCCGGCGTCACCGCGCTGCACCTGCGCTTGCCCACGGGGACGCACGAAATCAGTGTGCGCCTGCCGGGCTACGCCCACGAAACCGCGTCCGTTTCGCTCGAACGCGGACGGTCCGAGGCGCTGGAGTTTGAGCTGCGCGCCGGCGATCGCCCCGTGGCGTTCCACAGCTTCCCGGCCGGCGCGTTGGTGACGGTCGGTGACACGCAAGTGCCCGCCGGTAATAGTGTTTCTGTTCCAGTCGGTGTGCCGGTCATGATCGAGATGGAGCTCGAAGGCCACGCGCCGTTGCGCGAAGAAGTGGTGTTCGACTCTACCTCCTCCGTGCTCACCCGACGCCTCGTTCCACTGGAAGCCGTCGCCGCCGGTTCAGGCGCCGGATCAGACGCCGCGGGCTCTGAGACTGCGGGCGCCGTCCCCGATGCGGAAGGCTCCGCGCTCGCCGCTGTGAACTCGGCCGGTCGTGAGCCGTCGGGATCGCGCACGGAACAACGGCCGGACAGCCCCCGCACACCCCCGGATTCCGCGCCCGACACCACCCGCGTCGCCACGTCCGACACCACCCGCGCCGACGCTGGAAGCACCGGCGGGACCGAGGCCGAGGGGCTGCCGGGGCATATCACCCTGCGGTTCGTCGAGGCGCCCATGGTGGGCCGCATCAGCATCGACGGCCACGACCGCGGCACCAACCACGACCTGCGCGCCGTGTTCGAGCTGCCGCCCGGCGAACATCAGGTGGAGGTCGAAAACACGGCCGCAGGTGTGCGATACTCCCGCACGGTGCGCATCGAAAGTGGTGCCACCGAGACGCTCTCCGTGGACTGGCAATGACCGACGACGTGACCCGCACAGTCCTGTTTGATCAGGGCACCGAATCGCTCCGCATGAAGCGGTTCTTGCTCACGATCACGTCGCCCGACGGCAGCGCCGCGCACCGCGTGTTTGGCAGCCGCCGCGTCACGTTTGGCTCCAGCCCCGACAACGACGTGGTGGTCGACGACCCCTCGGTGTCCCGCCGCCACTGCGAGCTGCAGGTCGAAGCGGCCGGCTACCGCCTAGTCGACCTCGACTCCAAGAACGGCACGTTCCTCGGCGACGTCCGCGTGCGCGACGCGTACCTGCGCAGCGGCACCGCGATCGGCATCGGCGGCACCGTGGTGCGGTTCGAGACGACCGACGAAGACGTCGAGGTGCTGCTCTCTGGGCGCACGCGTTTCGCCGGCCTGATCGGCGCGTCTGACGCCATGCGCGAGCTGTTCGCTTCGCTAGAGCGGGTGGCCGACACCGACGCCCGCGTGCTGCTCGAGGGCCCGCCGGGCGTGGGTAAGGAGCACGCCGCCAATGGGCTGCACCGCTACAGCAGTCGGCGCGGCGGCGAATTCGTGGTGTTCGATTGCTCCGCGGTGGCGGCCGATCACGCAGAGGCGGAGCTGTTCGGCGATGAGTCTCTGGGCGACCAGGGCGGCATCGGCGCGCTCGAGGCCGCGGCCACGGGAACGCTATACTTGGTGGACCCCAGCGAGCTGAGCCCGGAGCTGCAGGCCCGGCTGGCCCGGGCGCTTAAGGCGGGCGAGTACCGGCGCGTGGGAGCCCAGCGCGCGTTCCCGCTGACGGCGCGCGTGATCACCGGTTCCGAGCGCAACCTGCGGGCCGACGTGGAGCGCAGCGACTTCCGCGACGACCTCTATTATCAGCTCGCCGTGGTGCACATCGCGCTGCCGGCGCTGCGCGAGCGTCCTGGCGACATCCCGGTGCTCGTGGAGCACTTTCTGCAGGCCGCCCGGGACGACACCGGCCGCGCCTCGCTCAACGTCACCTACGCGACCATGGAGCGGCTCAAGCAGCACCCGTGGCCGGGCAATGTGGCCGAGCTCCGCAACTTTATCGAACGCGCGGTCGCGCTGTCGTCGCCCGACGAAGCGGCGGATGATGCGCGGTTCCTCAAGCCCGAAGCGCCGGCGGTGCTGGTCGACGAGCCCGCGCGCGCCGTCGACGCCCTGATGCGCTCCACCGGCGCCGACGCGGCGATGGCGTTCAAGGATGCAAAATCGCGCTTGATCGAGGCGTTTGAGCAGGCATATTGGCGCACCTTGTTAGAACGCACGGCGGGCAACGTGTCTGCGGCGGCGCGCATCGCAGGTGTGCACCGCAAGAGCGTCGAGTACATTCTCAAAAAACACGACATCTCCCGTCGGGAGATCACACCGTAGGCGACGCATGTCTCACGGACCGTTTGGGCGCGCAGCAGAGCGCGCGGGCATTGTTTTCGACGACGAGATCACCGAGGCGCTGGAGGCGTTCGTCGCCCTGCTGTCCAAGCATGGCGCCCGGGCGAACCTGGTCGGCACCACCGAGCGCGCGCGCATCGCGGATGAGATCGTCATGGACTCCGTCCGCATGGCCCCGCTGCTCACGCAGGCGGTCGGCAAGTCCGGGCGCTTCGTGGACATCGGCGCGGGCGCCGGCATCCCCACCATCCCCCTGCTGCTCGCCATGCCCGGCTGGCACGGCACCGCCGTGGAGCCCCGCGAGAAGCGCCGCACGTTCATGTCGTTCGCCCGCCGCGAGCTCGGCCTGCGCGACCGCTTCGTGATCGCCGATGGGCGGCTCGAAGACACCGGCACGTTGGTGTCCGACCCGCACGTGGAGCTCGGCTTCGACGCCGCGCTGTCCAAGGCGGTGCTCGAGCCCGAAGAGTGGATCCGCCGCGCGCAGCCGCTCCTCCACCCCAGGGGCATGGTCGGCGTGTGGCTCGGCGAGAGTTCTCAGCTGGAACGATCTCCCACCCACGCGGCGGATTACGAGACAGAAAGCGGGTCTCGGCGCAGCGTGGCGCTCGTCGCCCGCTAACGACCTCCGCATCACCGCTGGTCGACCCTTCGCGTGCGTGTTAGGCAGGGCTCCGAATCTCCAGGGTGAGTCATGGCAAAAACGATCGCGGTTGCGAACCAAAAAGGAGGAGTCGGCAAGACCACCACGTCGGTCAACTTGGCGGCCTGTTTGGCGGCCATGCAGTACCGGACGCTGCTGCTCGACCTCGACCCGCAGGGCAACGCCACCTCTGGCGCTGGCTGCGAGCGTGAGGCCATGCACGGCTCCGTTTACGACGTGTTCTGTGGCACCGCCGGCCTGGCTGATATCGCCGTGCCGTCCGCCGTCGAGCTGCTGCACATCGCGCCCGCCAGCACCGACCTGGCCGGCGCCGAGGTCGAGCTCGTGGGCATGGACCAGCGCGAGACCGTGCTCCGCCGCGCCATCGCCGCCGCCGGCCCCGACTACGACTACATCATCATCGACTGCCCGCCGTCGCTCGGCCTGCTGACCATCAACGCCCTGGTCGGCGCCGACAGCGTGCTCATCCCGATTCAGACCGAGTACTACGCCCTCGAAGGCCTCGCGCGTCTGCTCGACACCATCGAACTCGTGCGCCGGCAGCTCAACCCCGAGCTCGCCCTCGAAGGCCTCGTCCTCACCATGCACGACGGCCGCAACAACCTGTCGCGACAGGTCGAAGCCGAGGTCCGAGAGCACTTCGCCGAGCAAACCTACGTGACCGTGATCCCGCGTAACGTACGGCTCAGCGAGTCCCCCTCGTTCGGCGAGCCCATCATCATGTACGATATCCGCTCCGTAGGCGCCCGCAGCTACCTCGAATTGGCTCGAGAGTTCGTGGAGCGCGATGCCAACCGCCACGCTTCCTGATGAGCACTCGTAAATCGTCCAGTTCACGCCTGGGCCGCGGCCTCGGATCGCTGATCCCCACCGCGCCCACCCCCACCGCCGCCGACGCGCAGTACTTCTACTGCGACGTTGAACGCATCGACGCCATGCCCGGCCAGCCGCGGCGGCGCTTCGATCAAGAGCGGCTCGAGGAGCTCTCGACCTCCATCAAGGAGAGCGGGCTCATTCAGCCGCTCGTGGTGCGGGAGTCCGGCGAAGGCCGCTATGAGCTCATCGCTGGCGAACGCCGTCTGCGCGCGTCCAAGCTGGCAGGCCTTAAAGAGCTGCCCGTCGTGGTCCGCGAGGTCACCGACTCCAGCGCGTTCGCCCTGGCGCTCATCGAGAACATCCAGCGCGAGGACCTGAACCCCATCGAAGAGGCGCTCGCCTACGCGCGCTTGGTCGAAGAGCATGGGTTCACGCAAGAGGACCTGGCCACCCGCGTGGGCAAGAGCCGCCCGGCGGTCGCCAACTCGCTGCGCCTGCTCAAGCTCAGCCCCCTGGTCCGCGATCTGGTGTCCGACGGCCTGCTCTCCGCCGGCCACGCCCGCGCCGTGCTCAGCGTCGACGACGAGTACCAAGCGCCGCTCGCCGAGCGCATCATCACCGAGGGCCTCAGCGTGCGCCAAGCCGAGGAGCTCGCCCGCGCGTTCAAGAAGCTCGGCCCCGGCGAAACCCGCGACGGTGAAGCGCCCGTCACCCCGCGCGCAGTCGTACTCACGCCGCAACTCAAAGCCGTGCAGCGTCAGCTCATGGAGCGGCTCGGCGCCAAGGTCGTGCTGAGCAAGAAGGCGTCCGGCGCCGGCAGCATCGAAGTGCACTTCGCCGACGACGACGGCCTGCAGTCCATCCTCGACCAGATCTTCACCTAAGAAGCTGGCGCGAGATTCTAGCTGGGCGGCGTGTGCCGATCCAACAGCATGCGCACCGAGCCGATCGGCGTCTCGATGTCCACGCCTACCGGTAGCCGGCGCTCGTCGAGCGAGAACCAGCCGAGGCCCAAGTCTTCGGGCCCGCTGCTCAGCGAGTACACCGGCGGCAGCAACAGGTCGCTGGCGTAGGGCAGGCCGGGGAACGAGCCGAGCACCTCACGGGTGAACCGCATCTGCGCCACGTCCAGGATGCCGAGCTCGGTGTAGATCTCCGTGTGCTCTTCCACGCGCGCGCTCAGGCGGCTCAGCTTCCAGCCGTCGAACACGTGGTACACGTACTCGCGGCCCACCGAGAGGTCGCGGCTGCGCAGGTCGAGCATCCACGTGATGGCGTCGTGCGTGTCCGACGGCATGTAGCGCGCCTGCAGCCGGGTCGTCTCGGCGATGCGGTTGACCGTGCCCATGAAGCCGTCGTGGTCATACGACACCTCATAGGTCCGCACGTTGCCGCGCTCGTCGATGCGCTTGGACGCCCACTCCGGCAGCCCGTCTTCCAGGTTCAGGTACGTCACCGCCTCATCGTGCATTGGGTACACGTTGGCGAAGAACCCGACGCTGATCGAGAGCCCCTCCAGCGGCACCACACGCCCATGCTGTTCATGCTCGATGGGATGCCCGATCGCGACCGCACAGCGCGCCGCCTCAGACCCGAGCATCTCGATCGAATAGAACAGCTCCTCGCCGTACCACTCGAATCGCTCTTCGGCCGTATCCTGAGGGAATTCAGCCGTTTGCGCATGCAGGGTGCCGGGCGCCTGCAGGCCCAAAGTCAGCAGCAATGCGGCCGTCAGCAGCCCTGAGTTCAGTACGTTTCGTCGCGTCATTTGTCCGTCGCCATCCAGGAGGGAGGCGGCCAGCCTACCATAGTCCGCGCGCACGCGACGCATTCGAACGCGCATCTCCAACACGCCACTTAGTCATCCTGAGCCAGCTTGCCTGGAGCGCAGCCGAAGGGGAGGACCGCCAGCGCGGCCCGCTGCAGCGCCGCCGCTTTCGACAGCGCCTCCTCGTACTCACCCTCCGGCGTCGAATCCCACACCACGCCGCCTCCCACATTCCACCGCGCGATCTCATTCCACGCCTGCAGCGTGCGGATCACAACGCTGAATTCGCACGTGCCATCGAACCCGAGCCAGCCGATGGTCCCGCTGTATAACCCGCGCGGCTCGACCTCGAGCGACGCCAGCAGGTGGCACGCCGACACCTTGGGCGCGCCCGTCATGGACCCCGGGGGGAACACCGCCTGCAGCACCCGGAACGGCCCCACGTCGGCTCGCAGCTCGCCGGCCACGGTCGACGTCATCTGGTGCACGGTCGCGTAGTGCTCCACGGCGTACAGCTCGGGCACATGCACGGAGCCGAGCGTGCACACCCGACCCAGGTCGTTCCGCATCAGGTCGACGATCATCACGTTCTCGGCGCGGTCCTTCTCCGACTGGCGCAGCTCGTTCGCCAGCGCGGCGTCGCGGTCGGCGTCGGGGTCGCGCGGCCGCGTGCCCTTCATGGGCCGACACACCACGTCCCGCCCGTCGATGCGGAGGAAACGCTCGGGGCTAGTCGACGCGGCCTCCAGCCGGCCGAGCTTCAGATAGGCGCCAAAGTCGCCGGGGCTGTTGGCCCGCAGCCGCAGGTAGGCGGGCGCGAGCGACGCCGGTCGTTCGAACCGCAGCGGGAACGTATAACAGGCTTGGTACACATCGCCGGCGGCGATGGCCTCGCGAATGGCGGCGACGTTGCCTTGGTGAAGCGCGGCGTCTGGCGGCTCGTAGGCCCGCAGCGTCGCATCTTGCGGAGCGTTCGGCGGCTCACCGCACTGCGCTAGCCGCGACGCCCAGTGCGAGAGCAGCGCATCCGCCTCGGGATCGCTGGACGCCGAAACCACCAGCTCGGTGCGGCCCTCTTCGCTCACCAACGCCGCGCGCACGCGGTCGAACCGAAGGATGGGGAACGGCAGCGCGTGCGCGGTGTTCGGCAGCCCGGGGTCGGCCAGAACGCCCGCCTCGTACGCTACGTATCCGACCCAGCCTAACGCTCCGCCGCTTGCCTGTGACTCGGCGGCGAAACAAACATCCGCCAGCGCCCAGAGCCCCGTGTCCGCCGCCGCCGTCTCGCGGGGTTCGCCGTCGGCGCTCCAATATTGCGCCACGTCGTTGTGCACCTCGAACGCCGTTTGCAATTGCAAACATAACAACGAGCGCCGCCCGAGGCCGCCGTCGCCGATCGCTGAGTCTAACCAAACAACGTCGGTGTGTAGGGCATGGGTGAGCGCTTGCTCGAGTGTGCCCGAGAACGCGGCTCTACGGGTGACGATGGGGGTCATGAGAGCAACAGCGCGCGAAGGGTGCTGGCCGCCTCATCCGGGGCCTCGAACGTGACACCGTCGAACGCCCGAACACCGATCGCGAGGCGTAGCGAGCTGAGCAGGGCGATGGACTTCATTGTCTTGATATTATCATACGTTACGTCTGCGCGTTCCAGCGTGATTCCGCGCTCGATGAGGGCCTGCGCGGTAGTCCCCTGGAGCGCTCCCTTCGCGACTGTCGGGGTGTGCCAGCGGCCGCCGTCAAACCAAACAATGTTGGCGTCCGAGGACTCGATGACGAAACCATCTTTGCAAACAAACATCGGCGCGTCGAATCCGCTTATTTGTGCCCATCGTTTTGCCCGCTCTGTCCAGTCTCGACTTGTCGTTTTTCCGAAGCGCCCGAGCTGCGGGTGGGGGTGCGGAACGCGTCCCAGTGACACGCCGGTCGCGTACGCCGAAGGGGAGGGCGGTACATATGTGTGTACCGAAACACAAACGACCCATCGCTCCGCGGTGGGCCACGCCATCACCCTCAGCGCGGCGCAGGGCAGCGTCTGCGCTTGGGCGAACGCGGCTCGGGTCGCTTCGTCGAGCGCTGATTCGAGCGCGCGCGCGTCGTCACAGGCGCGTTCCGCGGACTGCAGTATGCGCGCGTGGTGCAGGTGCCAGTACAGCGGCGCTCCATCCTGCACGCGGACGGTCTCAAGCAGGCCGTCGCCGAGCCGCACGGCGGGAATCACGGGGAGCCAGTCCGCGGGCGCGCAGCGGCGTCCGTCTCGCCAGAACCACGCGCTCATTCCGCGTCTTCGCCGGTGCTGGCGCCGCCGTCGCCGTCCAAGTCGCTGCCCTCTTCCGCTTCGCCGTCCCACAGCCCGGTGAGCGCGTGCAGCAGGCGGTCGATCTCCAGGCGGGTGGTGTCGGCCACGTCGAGCAAGGTGCGGGCGGCCTCACGGGCTACGCCACGCGCGTCGATCTCGGGCTGCTGCGCGCCGCCGTCGTCGTCGAGCAGCATGGCCAACACACCGTCGGCTCGCTCCTCGAATCCCACCTGCACGGGGAACAGTTTCACGATGTGGCGGGCGGCGGGCAGGACCGCGGATGCGTCGGCCAGACCCCAGACGTCGACCGCTTCGGGCTCGTCCAAGCGCAGGCCGGCGAGCCAACCGGCGGCGGCACCCGCATATCCGTCCGTGAGGACTCCGCCCAGGCAAAGCGGCTCGGCGATCCAATCGGCGGGTCGCGCGCTGGCGCGGGTAGATTCGCCGCTCTGTTCCGCGTCTTGCGCTTCGGTCTCGTTGGCCAGCGCCACGGTCGCTCGGGGGCCCACGTCGCCAAACGCACCGTCGTCGTGCTCCGGCCGCGGCAGACGGTTGGCGCGCTCAAGTACGTCGGTCATGGGCGTGCCAGCGGGCATGATCGCCACGGCCAGCGCGGGACCGAGCGAGTGGGGCTGCGCACCGTGGGCGTCCGGCGTCGACAACGCGCGGCGGGCGACCTCTTTGGCGTTGAACGCGCGGCCGAACGTGGACATCACGGCGGCCTCGTCGAGCGCCTCGACCTCACGTCGAGACTCGTCGCCCGGGAGGTGCCAGCGCGGCACCAGCTGCACGTCGATCTGTTCGTGAGGCGACAATAGCCAGCGGCGTGTGCCGTCGGCGTCAGCGAAACCCTGGATGAGGCCGCGGAGCGATGGGAACCCAAAGTGCAGCACCCAACGCACCACGTGCTCGTCGCCGACCGCGGCTTCGCACTGCGTGCACTCGGCCGCGAACGGCGCGCCCGAGCGGTCGAGGATGGCCCGGAGCGCACGAACGGTGAGCGTGTGGAACGGCGCGGCGTCGTAGTACCGCATGATCGCCTCTTTGCCGCACGCCGGGCAGTGCGCCTCAACGTCGCGCAGCAACAGCACTTCCGGCTGGCCGCCTGGGCCGAACGTGAACAGCAATCCTATGCCCCAGTTGCTCAATTCGGTGACTCCTTCTACGCGGTGGGGGACGCCGGGCGGCGCCGGGTTGAACTAGTCGCCCGGTGTGCCCGCGACAAGCCTACCTGACTCCGGTCTTCTCAGCATGCCCAAGCCCTCAAGTTCCTCCGCGCATGCATCCGAGCACGACCCCGAGGTCAGCAGCGGCGCGCGCCTGCTTCGGGTGGCCGTGGTGGGTGCCGGGTTGGTGGGCGGCGCGGTGGGTTACGCGCTCAGCCGGCGTGGCGCGCAGGTCACGTTTATCGACGCCGCGCTCGACCGTGCGGTCGACACCGTCCCGCGCGCGCTCTTGCACCCGGCCACGGGCCCGCGCGCGGCCATCAGCCAACGCCGGCGTGCGTCGTTCGACCACGCCCGCTCCGTGGTCACGGATGTGCTCGGCGAAGGCGCGCATTGGTGGCCTACCGGGTGCCTGCGCATCACGTCGGATGCCAAGCGTGCCGAGGTGTGGGCCAAGACGGCGGTACGCTGGCCCGATGTCGCTGAATGGATCGACCGCGCTGGCGTGATAGGTCGCGTGGGCACGGTTGCCGAGGACATTCGCGGTGGGCTGTGGATTCCGGACGCCATTGTGGTGGATGCGCCGGCCCTCGTCCGCCGTTTTCGCGCGCTGGCGACGGCCTCCAACCCCGCCGGGAGGATCGCTGAGCCTGTGTTGGGGATCACCGAGCGGCAGGGCGAAGACACCGAGGGCGGCGCCACGCAGGTAGCGGGAGTAGAAGTGCGCACGCCGACGGCATCGCTCGCGTTTGACGCCGTCGTGATCGCTGCGCCCGCCGGGGCGTTGCTGGAGTCGTTCGGCGTGACGCACCTGCGCCGCGTGGCCGGAGCGGTGGTCTTGGTGCAAGGCTCCACGCCGGTTCATGCGGTGGGTGAGCGCGGGCAGATCATCCCAACCGGGCTCCCTGGTCGCGCGGTCGTGAGCGCCACGCATGAGCACGATGGCGCGCACGCGCGTGTGGACGAAGCGGGCATCGCGACGCTGATGGCCCGCGCACGCGGCGCGCTGCCCGACATCGCGATCACGGCCGACGGTGCATGGTCGGGCTACCGCCACGCTTCGCGCGACCGGGTTCCCATGGTCGGCGCGCTAGCTCCCGGTGTTTGGGCCTGCACAGCGTTCGGCTCCAAAGGCCTGTTGTTGGGGCTGTGGTCCGCGGACCAGGTGGCCGCCCGCGTGGTGGGCGATGCCGTGGAGCCACTGCCGGCGGAGTGGGACCCGATGCGCGGCCAGTCGTGATTGCGGCCGGCCGCAGTGCGGCTACTGCCGCACCCAGCCGATGCTGAGCACGTATCGCACGCCCGCTTCGACGGGCGTCACCGAGTGCGGCGACAGGTCGGGGCGGAACAGCTTGATGCGCGGGGTCTGCAGTAACGGGTCGGCGCACCGGAACTCGCCGCCTTCGCGGGCGCGCTTGAGCTCCACATTTAGCCGATAGTGCCGCTTGTTGCGGACGGGATCGGTGTGCTCGGGGATGCCAGCGCCGGGTCGATATCGCAGCAGGTAGCAGTCCCACGGGACCAGGAAGGGGCTCGTGGCCAGCAGCATTTTGTCGTAGCCGGAGCCTTGTCGCCCGGTGCGCCAGCGGAGGAGGCCGCTGAGGAGGGAGGTGATTTGTGACATGGCGTGGGGGTCGTGCTGGCGGGCGCCGGAGCGGGCTGGGTTGGAACGGCGGCCGCAAAAACAAGCACCTCCGACCGGTGGCTCGAGGGCCTCGTGGGTTCGACTAAACCCACATCCGGTCGGAGGCGGTGATGACTGGGACGGTTCTAGCGCGTTCACCGCTCAAGCACAGGACGGCTCGTGTTTCGTACGTTATGTTTGCACACAACGTCCGGCCTCGAGCACCAGAGCTGACGGTGATTGAGCGTCGCTAGAAAGCCATCACCTCACCGGTCGAATTACATAGGCTAGACAATTTGATCACCTCCTCTCCGGCAAGTCAGTTGCGCGGACTCCCATCCGCTTGCTCAGGCTCAGCGCCGATTTCCGGCCTGGGCGTATGTTCGCCCACTACGTGGGACTGGGACCCGAGCGGTGTCACCCGGGAGGTCGGTAGCTCGCTACGCTACCTTCAACCTGAACCAACGATAGGGACGTGTTTTATTCGATGCAACTGCTTTGTTACGTTGCCGCGAAATGTGTTCTCAGAACGAGAACCGAACGCCGCCGTCGTCGCTGGGCGTGACGCGCGCGGGCGCTGATGTTTGCTCCGCTTGCGGCCGTGTCAGCGCCACGACGGTGCCTGCTACCACCAGCCCGAGGCCGCCCGTGAGGAGCCCCGCAGCGGCGCGGCCCGGCCGATCGCCGCGGCCTGACGGCTCACCCATGGCGACCGCGAACCCGGCAACCGCGCCTGTGCCGCCGACCATCCACAGCGATCGGCTGACCCATCGGGATGGCATCATCACTGTCTCGCGCAGCTCGGCCGGGGTGGCGGTCGTCCGCTCCATGCAGGCCGCGCGGACGGTGGTCGCCGACGTGCGCAGCGCCTCGTACGGCTCACCCAGGCTGGCGGCGTCGAGCGCGTACAGCGTATCCAAGGCCGTCTGGCTGGCGTCGCAGCGGCCCACCGAGGCGTGTAGTGAGACCAAGTTCTCGAACAGCACGTAGCGCTGCGCGACCGCCTCACGCTCCAGCGCGGGCGGCATGTCACCGCTGTTGAGCCAGCCGTTTAGGTAGCCGATGAGCGCGCTCACACGGGTGATCACGGCGTCGGCCGCGTCGTCTACCGCCGCTTGATGCGTTGGGCTGTGCGTCGGCGCGGCGTCGGCGTCTGCGGTGACCGGGGCTTCCTCGGCAGCGGGCGCGGCGCTGGTCGCGGCCATCAGCGCGGCGTCGGCGTACGACATGGCCGTGCGAAGCGCCAAGTAGTCGCCAATATTGTGTGCGCGGGGGCTCCACGACGGCTGGCAGAGCGCCCAACCCACGGCGACCGCCTCGTGCGCGCGCGATCGCGCGTCCAAGAATGCGTTCACGGCGGCTTGGGCAGCCTCGTCGGCAGCGGCCGCCTCAGCGTCTTCTTCTGTTGGCGCTTCGACCTCTGACTCGGCCTCCGCCTCTTCTTGGGCAGGTTCTTCGACCTCTTCCGCGGCAGGCTCTTCGACGTCTTCCGCGGCTGGCTCTTCGACGTCTTCCGCGGCAGGCTCGTCCGTTTCAGCCTGTGCTTCGGCCTCCGCCGCTTCTTCGGTCTGTGCTTCGGCCTCCGCCTCTTCCTCGGCATGTGCTTCGGCCTCGCTCTCATCGTCCGCTTCCTCGTCGGGCGTGGTGGGCGCAGGTGTGAGGGGCGTTGGAGCGGGACCCCACGGCGAAAGGACTGGTTCTTGTGCCGAGCTGGGCGCCGACAGCAGCAGTGCGGCCGCGAGCGGCCAACCCCATATGGATCGGATCATTGCGTCCGCGGGGCGATCGACGGGCCGAGAAGTGAAGTGCCGCTGTTGTTGCTGTCGTCCGAGGGGGCTTCGGCGCGGGAGCGGCGGGAGCGGCGGCGCGTGGGCGGCGGCTCTGACTCCGCTGGCGTGCCCTGCTGGCCGAGCGCCTGCAGGTCGACGGACAGGTCCACGGGGCCGAAGTCGAGGACCTCGTGTGTGTAGACGAGGCCAGACGACACCAGCGAGAGTTGGATGGGGCGGGTGATGGGGATCGCCGTGTTGGCGGGCAGCACCCAGCCGTCGCCGTCGGGTACCAGGACCGCGGCTTCTTCGCCGTTGACCAAGAGGCGCGCGGCGGCGGTGGTGCGCACGCGTACGATGGACGAGCGTGCGTCCCAGCGCGCGTTGTCGATGTTTGCGCGCGCCGCCCAGATCGCGGTGGATTCGGGCGTAATGACCTCGACCGGTTTGGGGGTGGGCTCTGCGGTGTTGTTTTCCGAGGGCGCTTCGGCCTGTGGAGCGGGGACCCTCGCGGGGAGCGCCACGGAGGTGGGTACGATGAGCGTGGGGGGCTCGACGGGGTCGGCGGCGCGGCCCGGCGCTTGGGTGACCGCGATCGCGGCGAGCGTGACGACGACGGCGCCGGCGACGAGTCCGCCGACGACTTTACGACCGCGGCGTGCGCGCAGCGTCCGGGGGCCTTCGGCGGCGACCCGGGTGGTCTTCTCGAGGGCGCCGCGGAAGCCGCTGACCATGGGCGCGTCGTGCTCGAGCGCGGGCAGGTACGGCGGCAGCTGCGTGAAGATGGTGGAGGCCATGACCGCGCGGGTCGGCTCGTCGAGCAGCGGCACGAACTGCGAAGCGCGGAGCTCGATGATGCCGCCCTCGTCGACCGGCGGCGGCGGCAGCACGTCGAGGGGGATCTCGGTGTTCGCGGGGAGCCGGATGCGGGAGTAGACGTCCTGCAGGGCGTCGAGCATCTCTTCGGCGGTTTGGTATCGCTCGTCGAGCCGCTTCGCGACGGCGGTTCGAATGAGCGGGCCGAGCGCGCTGGAGGCGGCGACGGGTCCGATCGGCACGGGCGCGGAGAGCAGGTGCGGCGAGTTGTCGAGGCTGCAGTCCACGTCGAGGTACGGCGGCTTGCCGTCGAGCATCTCGGCCATCACGAGGCCGAGCGCGTAGAGGTCGGTGCGGAAGTCGGGCGAGCCGAGCAGCAGCTCTGGGGCTGCGTAGAGCGGGGTGCAGAACACTTGATCGGTGCCGGTGCTCGCGTGCGCGATGCGCTCCATCTGGGCGGCGGTGACCTTGACCTGGGGGTCACCCATGACCTTGGCGATGCCGAAGTCGAGCACGCGTGCGACGGCGTGGCGTTCGCCGGGCTCGCGGATCATGAGCACGTTGGCCGGCTTGAGGTCGCGGTGCACGATGCCTAGCGCGTGCGCTTCTGCGAGCGCCTTGAGCACGTGGATGCCGAGCCGGGCGGTGTCGGTCTCACGCAGCGGCGCGCTGGCACGGATGACACGGTCGAGCGGAGCGCCGTCGACGTACTCCATGACGAGAAACGGCGCCTCGGTGGCTGTGAAGCCGAAGTCGATGAGCCGCACGGTGTGCCGATTCCGCAGCATCGCGAGCAGGCTGGCCTCGCGTTTGAAGCGCTCGAGAATGCCGTTGCGCCCCAGGTGCGCGCCGTGCAGCACTTTGACCGCCACGCGGAGCGATTCGATCTCCAGGTGGTGCGCCAGGTACACGTCCGCAAAGCCGCCGCGACCGAGCAGGCGCTCGATGCGGTATCGGTCGGCCAAAATCTGGCCGCTTAGCGTCGTATGGGAGGGGGTAGCGCGCACGCGTGTATCATAGCGCCTGCGCGCCGATGATCAAGGGTGTAACAGGCTGAATAAACAGTGGTTTTACCCACTGCGCCGCACATGTGCGCAGGCCGTGAGACGGCGTTCTTACCGGGCCTGCACGCATCTTGCTACTGCTGCCCAAACCCCGAGCGGCTGCTCTCCAGTTTGTGCACCGCGTCCGACGCCGCCGCCCGAACCTCGGGGTCGGCATCGCCCAGCGCCGTAAGGATTCGCTCGATGGCGCTCGGGTCGCCCAAGTTGCCGATGGCGTAGAGCGCGATGCGCCGCGCGGCTGGCTCGGCGTCGTCCAACAGCGCCAACAACGGGGCGACGGCGCGCAAATCACCGAGCTCTCCCAGGGCGTAAGCCGCGGTGCAGCGCACGACGATCGCCGGGTCGGAGAGCGCGTTATGCAGCGCCGCATAACCTGCAATATCGCCCAAATCTCCCAACGCCTCGGCCGCCTCGGCGCGCGCCATCGGGTCCGGGTCCGACATGCCGGACACCAGCGGTTGCACGAGCCGCATCGCGACCATCGCGTCGGCGGCGCGGCTGCGCACCAGCGGCGACTCGTCCGCAAACGCGCGGCACACCAGGCTGGCCGAGAACCGATCGTCCAGGTGACTCACCAGGTCCACGGCCTCCGCCCGACGTTCGGGGTCGGACGAGCGGAGCAGCACGGCGGCGCGTGCGCGATTGAGGAGTGGAGTCAATGTGGGTAAATGTAGGAACGTTGCGCAAAAGACGTGTGAATGCCATGGTACTCTCCCATTTCAGCATTCGAACGTCTACGCTGTGTCCCGTGGGTACCTCTAACGCCAATCCGATGAGTCAGCAGACTGTGGATGTGGACTTCGACAATGTCGTGGTGCGCGTTGGCGCGGGTGCGTCCACGGCGTTTGGCAGCGTCGAGGCGTCGCTGTTGGGGCGGCCGTTTGAGTCGTTGTTTCAGCGCCGCGACCACGCGCATGTGGGCTACCTGCTGGGCGGCAAACGCGAGTCGATAACCGCTGGCGTGCGCCGAGCCCATGCGCAGACGCGCACGGTGGCGCTGCAGCGCGTCGAGTGCGACACGGTGCACCGCTTCTTCGTGATCGACGTGTCGGGCCTGGGCGGTCGCGCGCTCGACCACGACCGCTTCTTCCAGATCTCCCACGACTTGGTTTGCACGGCGGGACTGGATGGGTTCTTTGAGCGTGTCAGCCCGTCGTTCACCGACCTGCTGGGGTACACCGAAGAGGAGCTGCTCACGCGGCCGATCATGGATTTCCTGCATCCGGACGACCGCGAGAAGACCAGCGCGCAGTTCGATCGGCTGGCCGAGATGGAGCTCGGCGATCCGCAGTTCTTCAACCGGTACTTCGACTGCAACAAGCGCGAGGTTTGGTTGCAGTGGGCGTCTCGGCTCGACCGCGAGACCGGGCTCGTCTACGCCATCGCGCGCGATATCACGAAGCAGAAGGACCTGGAGCGGAAGCTGGTCGCCGCCCGCGAAGAAGCGGAGAAGGCGAACACCGCCAAGTCGAGCTTCCTCGCCAGCATGAGCCACGAGCTGCGCACGCCGCTGAACGCCATCATCGGCTACAGCGAGATGCTCATCGACGAGTTCGAAGACGACGGCCTGCGGGCCGACCTGCAGCACGTGTGCGACGCCGGTCACCAGCTCTTGCAGCTGATCAACGGCATCCTCGACCTGTCCAAGATCGAAGCCGGCCGGCTCGATGTGTACTTTGAGGCTGTGCAGCTTGAGGAGCTCATCGAGGGCGTGGTCGCCACCGTGAGCCCGATGGTGAAACGGAACGGCAACACGTTCTCGCTCGATGTGACCGCGACCGGCCGCCTGCTCTCCGACCGCCGAAAGCTCCACCAAGTGCTGCTGAATCTGCTCAGCAATGCCGCCAAGTTTACCCAGGACGGCGAGGTTACGCTGCGGGTCCACAAGGCGGGCGCTGATGTGCGCTTTATCGTGGAAGATTCAGGGGTTGGCATGAGCGAGTCCGAGCTCAAACGTATGTTTGTGCCGTTCGCCCAAGGCACCAAGGACGCCCACGGAAACTTCCTCGGGACCGGGCTCGGCGTGCCCATCGCCGTGCGATTTGCAGAGGCCCTCGGCATTCGCTTCGAGGTCGAGAGCACGCCGGGACAGGGCACCAAATTTACGCTCACCGTGCCGCGCGCGCCGGTCCTCGGACCCGAGGCGGAGCAGGTCACCGGTGGCTACCTGGTGGTCCGCGACGAAACCGGAAACGACCGTTAGCGGAACTTCGGTGGACCTGAATCGAGGGGCCCGCTAAGGACTTTTCGCACGAATCAGACCTTAGGTCGTGACCGGCGTTTGTTCGGCATGTCCACGCGCCAACCGTGACCGCGGGGGCCGATGCCGCGCTCGCGGCGGCCCACACTCGCGCCCCGGCACACGCGCATCTCATCCCGTGCGAATGACTACGGCGCCACTGCCCACCACCGAACCAACAGGTTCGACTACCGAACCAACAGGTTCGACTACCGAACCGCCCGAGCCGCGAGGTTCGAACGACGCGGCAGGTGCCAACGCGCGTAGGCTGCACTGGGCGCTGATCGCGCTCATTGTGGTCACCGGCGCGGCGCACGCGATGTACTACTTCCCGCGGACCGTCGATGACATGTTCATCTTCCTCCGTTACGCCGAGAACTTGGTGGCGGGGAATGGGCTGGTCTTCAACGTGGGCGAGCCGGTCGAAGGCTTCTCGAGCCCGCTCTGGGTGCTGTTGCTCGCTGCGGGCGTGGCGATCGGCTTCAACGGGGTCACCTGGGCCAAGCTGATGGGCTTGGTGACGCTCGTGGCGCTCGCCCGCGGAACGTATGTGTTTGCGCGCGAGCGTGTGGGCATGCGGTCGCTGCCCGCGCTCGGCAGCGTGTTGTTCCTGGCCATGAACAGCTACCTGATCTCGTGGGGCATGTACGGGCTGGAGACCCCGGCCTACTTGGTGCTGATGGTGTGGACGGCCATCTGGCTGGGCCGTCAGATGGACGCGCCGAGCCGGTCGAACGCGATGTGGGCGGGCGTGGTGGCGGCCGGATTGTCGCTGTCACGTCCCGAGGCGCCGCTGTTCCTGATCGCGGTCGGCGTCGCGCTGGCGGTGGAGCGGGCAACGGTCGCTTCGCTCCTCGCTCGCGTGCGCGCTTCGGTCCCTCCGGCGTTGATCGTCATCGGTACTTTCGGCGCGTATCTGGCGTTCCGGCTGTCGTACTTTGGGCTCATGTTTCCGCACACGTACTACGCGAAGCGGGGGCACGGGCTGTCGTTCGCGTCGTGGGACGTGGTGTACGCCAACGGGGTGAGCACTCCGGAGCTTGTGGTGCTCGCGGGCGTGCTCCCGCTGGGGATCTGGTTGGCCGCGAAGAAGCGCTCCGCTGTGCCGGTGCTCGTGACGTGTATGTCGTTGTTTTTCGTGGCGAAAGTGATTCCTGACTGGATGCCAAACGTGCGCCATTTGCTGCCGATTTGGCTCTTCGCGCCCATGCTCTGGTTCGCCGGTGTAGACGCGCTGTGGAGCGCGCAGCGCACCCGCATTGGGGCGGTCGTGGGCGTGTTGGTTCTGGCGGTGTGCGCGGGCTCGTTGTGGACCATCGATTCGCGGTTCTCGGCCAAGGATTTTGCCACGCACGGGCGGGGCGAGAACTGGGTGCAGCCCAAGAGCAACGCGCGTTGGTCCGACGCGTGGCGTGCTTCTCGGGGCGTGCCGCCGCACCACGTGGCGGACTTTGGTACCTACCACCACGGCATGATCACGCAGCTGTATCAAACGCTGGAGTCGGACGCGCAGCCGCTCGAAGACAGCTGGTTTGTGGGGCGTGATATCGGCCGCATCGGCTGGCTCGCTCCGGTGGGTATCTTCGAGTCCGATGGCCTGTTCACCCCGGCGGTCGTGGCGTCGCCGAACTGGGTGGAGACGCGTGGTGTGGACGCGGACCTGCTGCGCGTGGGTTTCGGCCGGTACGTGGTCATGACGGAGCTGCTCGACGGGTGGCGCGCCGCGTTGGAGGCCCAGCCGGCGGTGCGCAATCAATATGAGTCCATCATCGGCGACGACCCGTTCCACTTGGCCCGCCGCGATCGCACGCGTCCGTCGCCGGAGCTGGTGCTGGCGCGCTATCACGCCGCCGAGTCCAAGTTCCCGCGCGGGTTCTACGTGCTGACGCTGTATGGGCGGGCCGTGGGCGCGTTGTTCGAGCGTCGGGTGCGGTACGTGGAGCAGGCCATCGCCGGTTTGACGGCGCCGCCCGCCGTGGACGGGGAGCCGCTGGCCACCTTCGATGACAACGTCACGCTGGAGAGCTGCGTGGTCACGCCGGCAGAGGTTCGGCCGGGCGAGACGGCGACGGTGCGTTGCGTATTCGCGGTCGCGCAGCCGCTGGATGCGCCCGTGGACGTGTTCGTGCACGTGGATGGTGACGGTGGGCGCCTGAACGCGGACCACGCGCCCGCGGCCGGGTTCATCGACCTGACGGCCGTCGCACCGGGCACGCGCTTTGCGGATGTCGCGCAGGTTTTGATTCCCGGCGACGACACCGCGGCGGAGCGGACGGTGTACGTGGGCCTGTGGAACGCGCGCGGCCGTCTGGTGGCCGCCGGTCCCACCGCGGACGCGGACCACCGCGTGAACGTGGGCCGCGTGCGTATTCTCGGCAATACGGCGCCGTAGAGTCGAAGGTGTGGCGCATGACTCGGTGCCGTAGCGTCGCATGTAAGGCGCTGTAGAAGGGTGCCACACTTCGGCACCGGAGATGGCAGGTTTTGCGCCGTGCAAGCTTGCCAAGCCGCATAGAATAGCCCACTGTTAGGGCGAAGTCGTGGCGGGAGCGCTACGTGAATTCAGGCCTGCGAAGGGTTGCGCAGGTCGAACTAACTGTACGATTTTGTTGTATATTCCTCAGGAGAGGTGGTGTGGCGAAGCTACTGCTGGTCGAAGACAATGCGATGAACCGCGATATGCTCCGTCGGCGACTGGAGCGTAAGGGGTTCGAGATTGTTACGGCCGTAGACGGGGGCGAGGCCATTGAGAAGTCGAGTACCGAGTCGCCGGATCTAATCCTCATGGACCTGAGCCTGCCCGGGATCGACGGGTGGGAAGCCACGCGGCGCATCAAGAGCAGCGACGCGACCCGCGCCATCCCTGTGATCGCGCTCACCGCGCACGCGATGTCTGGCGAGCGGGAGCGCGCCATGGAGGCGGGCTGCAACGACTACGACACCAAGCCGATCGACCTCCCGCGCTTGGTCGGCAAGATTCTGAGCCTGCTGGGAGAGTCCGGATGAGTCGTGGGGTCAGGCTCCTCATCGCAGAGGATGATGACCGCTCCCGTGACATGCTGGCTCGTCGATTGCGCCGAAAGGGCTTCGACGTGGTGGTAGCGTTCGACGGGATCTCGGCGGTCGAGGTGGCGCTTGAGACCGAGCCCGACCTGATCCTCATGGACCTCTCGATGCCGCGTGTAGACGGCTGGGAGGCCGTCAAATGGGTGCGCAAGAACGCGCGCATCGCGCACGTGCCGGTGATCGCCATCACCGCGTACCAAATCGAGGGCATCGGCGCGGCCGTGCTGAACGCGGGGTTCGACGACTTCGAGTGTAAGCCGCTCGACCTCCCGCGTTTGCTGGAGAAGATCCGCGCCCGGGTGGGCCAGCGCGCGAGCACGTCTCCCTAGGAAGTCGCCGCCGGGCTACTCTTCGCAGCCGTCGCCTTCCATCGAGGCGATCCAGTCGACGACGAGCTCGACGCCGTAGTTGTCGACCAAGCGGCTCGGCAGCTCGGGCATGCGCACGGCGGGGTCGGTGGAGTTCATGCGGTAGGGCAGAATGCTCGCGTCCGGGTCTCCGGGCACGATGTCATAGAACCGTCCGCCGGTGCCGGCGCCGGCGGCCGTGGGCGTCTTGCACACGCCAGCGCGGGCGGGGTCGTCTTGCATGGCGCGCAGGTCGAGCCCGGTGCGTCCGGCGTCGCCGCCTTCGCGGTGGCAGTGGGAGCAGTTGGCGTGCAGGTAGGAGCGCGCGCGTGCCTCGAGCGTGCCGTCGGTGTCGGTGGGCGCGGTGAGGGCAAACGTGGGCGCGGGCGGCCGGGTGGCGAACACGCCGCTGGCGGTCATGACGTCGACCTGGTTGGTCGATTCGCCGTCGATGTCCATGACCACGTCCAGCTGCACGCTGCTCACGCCGAGCGGCAGCGTCTCGTCGTTTCTGCCGTGGCAGTCGCGACACTGGTTGGTGTTGGGCACCAGGTAGACCTGCTCCTCGACGCTGTCGTCGGTCTGCGTGATGGACAGCGTGATGCGGGAGCCGGCGACTTGCCGCGTGGCGTCGGTGAGGTCGTCGTTCCACACGTAGGTGTGGGTGGACCAGCCGACCAAGGAGTCGTCGCGGATGAGCAGGCGCGTCTCGAGCGGCAGGATGGAGCCGTCGGGGTCGCGCCGGTCGGTCGAGATGAGGAACGTCTTCACCAGGATCGTGCCGATGGGGAAGTCCCAGGTTTCGTCGTCGATCCACTCGAGCTGGGTGCCCTCGGGCAGCCGGATGTAGCGGCCCTTGTCGGCGTGGTCGGCCCACAGCGGGGAGACCGGCACGTACGGGATCATGCCTTCGGCAGGCTGGCGGTCGACCATGGCCCCTTGGAACAGGCCGTACTCGGACAGCGTGTCGTAGGGGATGGACGCTTCGGGCTCGTCGACGGGCGTGTCATCCTCGCCGCAGCCGGCCGCGAGGGCCAGGCAGGGGAGTAGGCAGAGCATCCATTGCTGCGCCAGCCGCCGGGCCGAGAACCGGGATGTGTGCGCGGTTCGCATCATGGCTGTTCGGCGATCGGGGTGATGGCGCAGTCGAACGCGGCGGCGTCGGTGGACGGGTTCGCGTAGTCGTTGCAGATGTCGAGGAACTGGAAGCGGGCGCCGTCGTCTTGCACGCAGTTGACCGGTCCGGTGGCGCCTTCCGGCTGCACGGCGCATCCGTCGAACAGGATGTCGGGGCTGGGCGTGGTTTTGACGCGGTCGGGCATGGCGTTGTGGAGCGCGCCGAAGGGGGCGCTGCCGTTGTTCTCCCACGTGTTGTCGTGGATCCAGTTTCCGGTGGCGCTGACGTCGAAGGTGTCGTCGTCGAAGTTGCCGAACAGGAAGGGCAGGTAGGTGAAGACGACCATGCCGAGCGTGTCGTTGTTGCGGATGATGTTGTCGCGGAACTCGTTGTCGTCGCAGGCGAGGACGATGATTCCGGAGCCGCCTGGGACGACGGCGACGACGGTGCCCTCGATGCCGAAGTTGGGCAGGTTGTTGTTCTCGATGAGGTTGTTGTGCACGAGCGTGCCGGCGCCGTTCTGGCGGAGGCCGGGGAGGTTGAAGACCAGGATGCCCGCCGTGTTGTCGTGGGCGTGGTTGCCGCGGACTTCAGCGTTGTTGGAGTTCTCGATCTCGATGCCGGCGACGTTGCCCCAGACCTCGTTGTTCTGGACCAAGATGTTGTTCGACTGGCCCACGTAGATGCCGGCGTCGCGGGCGCCGTTCACCTTGGAGTCCTCGATGAGCACGTTGGTGCAGCCGACCGGGTACATGCCGTAGGCGCCGTTGCCCTGGGATTCCGGCTCCGACCACGAGGTCCACACGCGGCGGAACGTGACGTCGGTGGCGTCGTCCACGCGGATGCCGTCGCCGGGGGTGTCGAGCACCTGGAGGTCTTCGAACGTGAGGCCGTCGGACGACGCCTTGATGCCGTTCGCGCCGCCGCCGACCTCTTCGGCCGAGAAGTCCAAGATGGTGTGGTCCATGCCTTCGCCGCGGATCGTGACGTTGGGCACGTCGATCGAGAGCTCTTGCGTGAACACGTAGGTACCGCGGCTCAGGCAGATGGAGTCGCCGTCCTGGGCCTCGATGAACGCGGTCTGCACGACGGTCTGGTCGTCGTCGCTCGGGCTCACCGTGGTGGTGCAGTCGCCGGCGAATCCGATGCCATCGTCGTCGGTGTTCTCGACGTCATCGCCGCAACCGGCCAGGCAAACGAGACTCAAAACTACGGGCAAACGACGAAGGAGCATGGCGAAACCTGTGGAAGGCGCGTCGAGGACGCGGAAACTGACGCTGGTGCAGAACGCGGAGCACATCATCCGAGCATGCCTAGCGAACTCGCGGAGCGTAGAAGCGGACGTGGCCGCCATTGTAACGTGTTCTGGCGCGCGTGCACACATTCAAACGGGCTGTCCGGGTTCCCGCGGGGTTCCCACCAGGTGGGGCTACTCGCCGCCCATGAGGATCACCGCGTTGGGGGTGCCTTGCTCGCCGGATACGCGGATGTCAGCGCCGTCGACCCGCGCCGCCAAGTGGGTGGACACCGCGCCGTCTAGGTTGAGCGCCGCGACCGCGTGGGTGGACTCGACCAGGTACGCCGCGAAGCCGCCGAGCGACATGCCGAGGTGTGACGTGAGCCGGAGCCGCGTGTCGGTGAGGGGGCCGGACATGCTCAGCGCGTCGGCGACGACCACGAACTCGACGTGGGTGGGGGTGATGACCACGGCGGACCGGGCCGCGCGGCGTCCGAGGAGCGAGGTCATGAGGCTGGCGCTGCCGTCGCCGCTGCGGTCGATGGACTGCACGGCGTTGGAGGCGGCGGGGTCGTGGTCACTCTGGTGCACGATCGCGGGTTGGCCGTCGACCACTTGGAATACGCCGGAGCCGCCGCCGCGCGCGTGCGCGTTCGCCTCTACGCCGTCGCTCATCACCCAGCCCATGGGAGCGCCGGAGGGGTAGTAGAACCCGCCGTTGATCGCGGCCCAGTCGCCGTCTGATTCCGGCAGCAGTGCGTCAAAATCGACCGGTCCATCGCTGGCCTCAACGCGCGCCGAGACGCCATCGAGCGGTAGCGGGACCGCGACATGCCAGGCCGTCCCGCGCCGTCCCGCGAGCTCCCACGCGCGGGTGGACACGCGGAAGCGGTCGTTCTCGGCGAGCACCGCGGGGTCACCGACGACCAAGGTTTCGGAGCCGGGCTCAAGCGGTTCGACTTGCTCAGGCTCGAGCGGTTCGACTTGCTCGGGCTCGAGCGCTTCAGCCTGCTCAGGCTCGAGCGCTTCAGCTTGCTCAGGCTCGAGCGCTTCAGCTTGCTCAGGCTCGAGTAGTTGTAGCGTTGGTTGCAGGGCAGCGTCTTCTGCGGTGACCTGCTCGTTGCAGCGTCCGGAGACCAGGAACACGGCGATGGCGGCCGCCGCGATTCGACCGGGCGTGAGGAGGCGTTTGGCGGCTGCGGCGCTCGGCCGTTTGCGTCGCACTGCGGAGGGTTGGCGCATGGAGCGTCGCAGGGGTTAGGGGCGCGAGAGTCGGAGTGAGTTCGTGACGACGCTGACAGAACTGAGCGCCATCGCCAAGCTCGCGAATACAGGGGACAATAGCAGGCCGAAGGCCGGGTACAGGACGCCGGCGGCCACGGGGATGCCGACGGCATTGTACGCCATCGCCCAGAACAAGTTTTGCCGAATGATGCGGTGGGTGCGTTTCGACAGGTCGAAGACGGCCTGCACGGCGCTCAGGTCGCCGTTCATGAGGGTGACGTCCGCGGCGGCCGCGGCCACGTCGGTGCCGGTGCCCATGGCGATGCCCAGGTTTGCGGCCGCCAGCGCGGGCGCGTCGTTGATGCCGTCGCCGACCATCGCGACCGTGCGGCCTTCGCTGCGCAGCCGGGTGATCGCCGCGGTTTTGTCCGCCGGGGTGGCGTCGGCGACCACTTCGTCGATGCCGAGCGACTTGCCCATCGCTTGGGCGGCCGAGGCGCGGTCGCCGCTGAGCAGGACCACGCGTGTGCCGGCGTTTCGGAGCGCTTGGACCGCCTCGAGCGCGCCGGCTTTGGGGGTGTCGCGCAGCACAAACGCGCCCACGGCCGCGCCGTCGATGGCGACCACGGAGAGCGACGCGCCTTGGGCGGCTTCGGCGGCGGATTCGAGCAGCGCGTCGACCTCGACGCCGGCATCGCGGGCGTGCTGCGCCGAGCCGACGAGCACGGTGACGTCGGTTGCCTCTACTACCGCGCGCGAGAAGCGGGCCTGAACGCCGCGGCCGGGCGTGACCTCGACGTCGGTCACTTCGGGCGTGGGCGCGCCGCCGGGCTGGGCTTCGCACCACCGCACGATGGCCTCGGCCAGCGGGTGCTCGGAGCGCTGCTCCACGGCTGTAGCCACGGCCAGCGCCTCTGCTCGCTGTGCATCCGAGAGCCCTGGCGCGGCGACAAAGTCGGTCACGCGGGGCTTGCCTTCGGTCAACGTGCCCGTCTTGTCGAACACCACGGTGTCTACGTGATGCGCGACCTCGAGCACCGCGCCGGAGCGCACGAGCATGCCGCGTTTGGCGGCGGAGCCGGTCGCTACGGTGATGGCGGCGGGCACCGCGAGGCCCATGGCGCACGGGCACGCGATGATCAGCACCGTGACCAGCGCGTGTACGCCAAAGCCGAACGCTGGCGAGGGGCCGAACAGCCACCAGCCGAGCGCGGAGACCACCGCGATGGTCACCACGATGGGCACGAACACCGCCGCCACGCGGTCGGCCGTGCGCTGCACTTCGGGCTTGGCGGCCTGCGCTTCGCCGACCATGCGGACCAAGCGCGCGAGCGAAGAATCGCCGCCGAGCGAGGTGGGGCGCAGCGTGAGCACGCCGTCGGTGTTGACCGTGCCGCCGGTGACGGCGTCGCCCTCGGCCTTGCGCACGGGCACGGCTTCGCCGGTGAGCATGGCCTCGTCGACAGCCGAGCGCCCTTCGATGACCACGCCGTCCACGGGGATGGCCTCGCCGGGCCGCACGATGACTTTGTCGGCGCGGGTGACGGTGCCCACAGGGATGTCGTCTTGCTGGCCGTCGGCGCGGATGATGCGGGCCATGCGCGGCTGGAGCGCGGCGATGCTACGCAGGGCCTCGGTGGCGCGTCGTTTGGCGCGGGCCTCGAGCACGTTGCCGACCATGAGCAGGCCGATCACCCATGGCACGACCTCGAACCACACACCGGTGGGGAGCCCGTGGCGTTCCAGCGTTCCGGCGAACACGGTGACCACCGCCGATACGAGGAACGCGGTGCCGCTGCCGAGCGCGATGAGCACGTTCATGTCTGCGCCGCCGCGGCGTACGACGGCCCAAGCGCGTTGGAAGTAGTGGCGGCCGGCCCAGCCGAGCACCGGGAGGCAGAGCAGCAACAGGGCCCAGCGCAGCACGTCGGCCGGCGCGGTGTACAGCCACGGCATGAGGCGCATGAGCGCGTGGTCGATGGGCATCATCAGGCCGGCGAGCGGGTCCGCGGTGGCTCCCGACTGCGCCGCCGAGTGCGCCAGCGGCATCGAGAGCGCCATCGCGACCACGCCGGCGCCGAGGCTGAACGCGATGCGCGCGCCCCAATGCTCACCGTCGCCGTCGGCGGTCTCGGTGAAGGCGCTCAGCGGGTCGGCGTCGTCGAGCACAACCGAGGGGAAGCCGGCGGCGTCGAGTCGCTGCAGGATGAGGGCGGTGTCCAGCGCCTCCCCGGACACGTCGGCGCGCTCGCCGAGCAGGTCCACGGTAGCGGCTTCGACACCGGGTTGGGCTTTGATGATTCGCTCCGCGCGGCCCACACAGGCGGCGCAGTGCATTCCAGAAACGCGTAGGGTCGTAGTCATGCCGGCAGGGTAAGCACGACGGCCGCCGATCGCATGGGGGAACGGCCTGTCGTGCGCACGCAGTGGCTGCAGAACCGGGCGCTTCCGTGTAATGATGACGCCGTTGCCTCGTCGCCCTCGGAAACCGAACATGGAAGCGTATCCCGGTCAGACCCGCATGTACGTCGTCGTTGGCGCGCTGCTCGGCATTGTCGTCGGCGTGTTCATGCAGAGCTTTCTGATGGACGACCGGAGCGCGCTGCGCCTGGTTTGGCTTGGGATTTTCTTCTCGTTTGGTGCGTTGCTCGGCAAGCTGCTGGTGGTGGCCCAGGCGCCTGCGTCGCCCGCCGCGAAGCCGCAGCCGGACCCCAACGAGCCGCCGGACGACCCGGAAGTGAGCGCCACGCGGTTCTTCAAGCTGCAGTCCGGCGTGTTCTCGGACGAGGAGTTCCGTCGCCTGCGCGTCCGCTCGGTCATCATGCCGATGTCGCCGCCGGACTCTGAGCTTGAGCTGCAGGTACGCGACTACGACCACTACGCGCGCGTGCCCGTGTTAGAAGGCGTCCTGGAGCGGCTCACGGCCCGCGAGGTGCAGGAGCGCGTGCGCACAGAGGCGGACGCGCGTGCGCCCAAGGTGCCGGGAACATTGGACTTACAGCTGGTGTCGTTCCACTCCGAGGGGCCCCTCGCGCCGGACGGCCGCAGCCCACTGGGTTGGAGCTTCTACTACGTGGACGGCGCCGCCGGACTCGGCTGCCTGGCCACCACGACGGACCGTGAGATCGCGCTGCATTTTCATACGGCGGCCACGTACTCGCGCCCGGACGCATGGGACTGGGTCGACCTAGAGGATGTGCTCAAGTGGGCCGAGACCGCGCTGCCGGAGTGGGTCGACGAAGATGTGCGCATCCGCGTGAACCTGCCGGATGACTACCTCTGCTTCGTGAGCAACCCGCTGCGTGTGGCGGACATCGACATCGTGCAGCAGTGCGTGGTCAACGACGGCTACCTGTCGGAGTCGCACGAGCAAGAGGAGACGGAGCGCTTCGTGCTGTCGGACCTGATCGCGTGGTTCCGCGCGGGGGACTACGAGCCCGAGTCCGACTTCGCCGCGGCGATCGCGCAGCAGGAGTTCGCCGACGGGCTGCGCACGCTTCAGCCGCTGGCGATCGGCCGCGCTGCGACCGCGCTGGAGCGGGGTCTGGGGCCGGCGATCGTGCCCGCGCTCGTGGCTGCGCTCGAGGAGTGCTCCGCGCCGGAAGAGCAGCTTGAGCTGCTGCATATCCTCAGCCGTGTGCCCACGGGCTTGGCCGAGGTGGCGCTCCACCGGTTGTCGGTAGACGCGAACCTGGGCGACGTCTCGCGCGTGGCCAGCGAGCTGCACCAGGCCTGGCGCAATGGCGAGATCGACGTGCCGCGGCACCCGCTCGACTCGCTGTCGTTCCTCGATGTGCGCCAGCGCATGGGCCGCGGCCAGCTGGCGGTCGTGCCGCTGATTCCCACGTACGACCCCGAGTCCGACCTGCTGCCGGTGCTCAGCAAGATGGGGTTCCGGGAGTCGCGCCGACGGCTGCTGTCCGGCTCCGCCAACCTGTTGGTCGGCGCGCGGCTCCGGGCGACCAAGTCCCACACCGAGATGCTGGTCACGTCGACGCCGCTGCCCGTGCCGTGCCACATCCTGCACGTGGTGGGCGAGCGCGCGGTCAAGGTCTCCGAGCGCGTGCTGCGTAGCCCCATCGCGTATCCCCAAGCCAAGATCCTCGCCGACGCCACGTCGCGGCGCCCCGCGCTGGTGCACCCGGCGGCGCTGTACATCGCCGCGCTGCGCATCGATGACCCCAGCCTGACCGCGCCGCTCATCGAGACCGCCGGCCGGACCAAGCAGCACGGCACACTGCAGCGCGCCATCATCGGGGCGCTGTCGGTGCAGTCGGACCCCGCCGCCCAAACCTATATCGAGGCCATCGCGAGCGACCCCGAGCATGAAGACGCCACCGTGGCTCGTGCGGCCCTCCGGAGTCCCGCCGTCACCGGCAGCGCCCCGAGCGTCTAGCGTCGCGTCTAGCGGCCTGTCGCGCCCGTGTGCGCGCGGGGGAGTTCAAGGCGTCCAAAAGGGCGTCTGGAGACCCACATTTGGGGGTGCCGTGCCACGCCGTGCGCGCACCGTGCCGACGCTGTCACACGGCCGTCATCACCCTGTGGAAAGGTCCCGACGATCCTTGCGAGGATCTTCGTGCGAGATGTGCAGAAACGTTAGGAAAGTACGCCTCAAGAGTTTTCCACAGGCACTTTCCACAGGCTTCGCCAAAAAGCTCAAAGTTGTTTAAAATCAGCAGCTTGGCGAGTTGCTGAACATGTGTATAACCATGGGATAAAGGTTGAAGTCCCCAGGGCCGCAGTGCTACTCCTTTGTTCACGCCAAACGCGGTGCTTTTCGTAACGCGGCCTGCCTCGACGCAGCGCCGCTCAACGGGCGCGAGACCGACGAATCCGAACCCGGAGACCGTTGAATGCTCGCTGGCTGCACCCCTGTCTCTGGCGACTCGATTTCTACCCTCAGCTGACGCGACGATGCGTCAGATGCGCCCCTGATCGATGCAGCAATTCTGGAACGCAACACGCCGCGAGTTGAAACGACAGCTCGGTGACGCACTCTTCGAGACCCACTTTGATGGGTTCGCCGCAATCGCGATGGACGAGAACTCCATCACGATCGCGACGCACGATGAGATGGCGGCGATTCTTGTGGACAAGAACTACCGTGAGTTGGTGCAGCGCTGCGCGGAGATCGCGAACGGTCGCCCGATCGAAGTGTGCGTGAGCAGCACGCCGCTGGCCGAGGCGCCTGCGCATGTGCCGGTGCCGGAAGTGCAGCCGCAGCTCTCGCTGTTCGATGCGTTGTTCGCGGCGCCCGAAGCGCCGGCGCAGCAGTCGATGTTCGGTGATATGGCGCCCGCCGCGTCGCCCGCGCCTGTGTTTGGTGACGCGCCCGCCGCGCACCCTCACGCCGCCCACGCCGCTCACGCGCAGCCCGCCGCCGCACCCGCTCACCCACAGTCTGTCGCGGCAACACGCCCCGCCGTTCCGGCCCCCTCCGCGGCCCGCGCGCCCAAGGGGTTCTCGCCGCCGCGATCGATGACCAGCGCGTCGACGCCGCTGCCCCGCCGACCGGCCGTGGACCTGGACACCGCCATCTACGAGTGCGGCCTCAACCCCAAGTTCCACCTCAACAGCTTCGTGGTCGGCACGGCCAACGAGTTCGCCTACGAGGCTGCCCGCGCGGTCATCGACCAGCCCGGCTCCCTGTACAACCCGCTGTTCCTGTACGGCGGCGTGGGCCTCGGCAAGACCCACCTCATGAACGCCATCGGGCTCGGCATCCTCGCCAACGACCCGTCCAAGCGCGTGCGGTACATCAGCGCCGAGACGTTCGCGAACGAGCTCATCGAGTCCATCGGCGCCAAGCGCATGGACGAGTTCCGTCAGCGCAGCCGCATCGACCTCGACGTGCTGCTCATCGACGACATCCAGTTCATCGCCGGCAAGGAGCGGACGCAGGAGGAGTTCTTCCACACCTTCAACGCGCTGTACCAGTCCGGGCGCCAGATCGTGTTGACCTCCGACCGCATCCCGCAAGAGATGCCCGAGCTCGAGGAGCGGCTCATGTCGCGCCTGAACATGGGCCTCATCGCCGACGTGCAGCCGCCGGACCTGGAGACGCGTATCGCGATGCTCCGCAACAAGTCCGTCGAGCTGGGCTACGAAGTCCCCGGCGCGGTGCTGGAGTACATCGCGCAGCAGGTGCGTTCCAACGTGCGCGAGCTGCACGGCGCGTTGCTTCGCATTGGTGGTTTCGCCCGCATGTTGCGTGAGCCCATCTCGCTCTCGCTGGCGCAAACCCAGCTGGAGCGCGTGCACCGCGACCGCACCGCGAGCGTCAGCCCCGAGCTCATCCTCAAGATGACGGCCGAGACATTCGGCGTCAGCGTCAAGGAGCTCAAGGGCAAGAAGCGGGCGCGCACGATCAGCACGCCGCGCAAGGTCGCCATGTTCCTCGCGCGCAGTCATACCGGCGCGTCGTACCCCGAACTCGGCACCGTATTTGGCGGGCGAGATCACACGACCGTGATGTCTGCAGTTCGCAGCGTCGAACAATTGCTTGCCAAGGGCGATCCCATCCGTCACAGGATTGAAGCAATTGAGCGTCGGCTGTCATAGTCGGCGCCCCGGGCGATATCGCCCGCTTGACAGCCAGTTGTTCTGGCCTCAAACAGCCCTTCGCCGCGTGTGCCTGTCCGCCACGTGAGCGTGGGTGTTTACTCCGCAACCGAACGGAATGCTGACGTACGATCTACTCGCGAGTCTGCCGCGTGCTGAGCGGGGACTGGGTGCGCATCGATGGGGCATGGCGCCGACCACGGCCCGTGTGCTCGCGGCCATGTTGCTGGAGCCCGAGAACGCCGCGCGCGTGATTCGCCGCGGTATCGACGCCGGCGCGCCGCAGCTTTGTCGCTTGCTCGTGGAGCATGGCGGCGCTGCGGTCCCGCGCACGGACGCGCTCGCGATCGAGGCCGGCCGTCTCCTCGGGTGGTTTCCGCTCATCGAAGACGCCGCCGGTTGGTGTGTCCCCCGCGATTTTGCCGCCGCCGCAGCGCCCTGCGTCGACCGCGAGCGGTTCTTTACCGCGACCCTCATTCCGCGCTTGGAGACCGACGACCTGGTCGGCCTGTTCGATGAGCTCGGCCTCGCGACCGAGGGCACGCACGGCTACAAGCTCCGCGCAGCGGTGGAGCGCGTGGCGACGGCGGCCAAGGACCCGGCGTGCAGCACCGCCGCCGCCAACGTCCGCGACCTGCAATCCATCCGCTCGTCCGATATCGCGAGCGTGTCGTCCATCCCGAACACCGGCGGCCTGCAATTCCGCGTGGTGCTCGCCGATGGCGAAGAGGTCGACATCTGCCCGCGCGAGCAGGCGGAACTCCACGGCCAACAGTTCGCTGAGGTGCGCGTCGAGAAGGTCGCGAGCGTAGGGATCGAGCGCGAGATGCCGGCTGTCCGCGTGCCCGCGGTGCAGGAGATCGGCGCCCTCGTGACGTTCGCCACCTCGCGCGCGGCCGACGAATGCGCCGCCCACCCTGACTTCAGAAACCTGGTCGCCCGCCGCATCGATGATGTGACGCTGGCCACCCGCTCGTCCTGCAGCGCGGAGCACGCACGCACGCTGCTGCTGGGCCTCGGGTTCCACATCGACGAGGTAGCGCTACAATGATTCGCGCCGAAGAACTGATGCGCGACCTGCCCTCGGGCGCGTTGCGTGACCTGGCCATCGCGTGGTCCACGGCCGCGTCGCCGATGGCCATCGCCTCGGCCATGCGCGGCCCCAAGACCGCCGAGCGCGTGCTCGCCGTGTGCGTCACGCCCGTGATGCGCGAGGACCTGCTGCTGCTGTGCGCGAACCCGTTTGACCCGGTCGCGCACGACGAGGTGGTCGAGGCCGCGCCGCTGCAGCGCCTGGCCGTGCTGCACGAGCGCGAGGACGGCCAGCTGCACGTGAACGCGGACATCGCGCTGAGCGTGTTGCGCGAGCTGCCTCTGGAGTTCGGTTTCGCGGCCACGTTGCTCGCGCGCCTGCCCGAGAGCGCCCGCATCGCCGTCGGTCGCGCGGTCGAGGTCGGTCCGCGCCCCAACCACGTCGACTCCGTGCTCGATATTGCCGCCTCGATCGCCGACCCGGACGCGCTCATGCGCCGCGTGGCGCGCCTGACGAATAGCGACCGCGAGGTGCTGCGTCTCGCGCTTGAGCAGGGCGAGCTTCCCGACGATTTGGACGCGCTGTCGCCCAACGCGCCGCCGCCGCTGGTGGAGCTGGAGCCCGGTGCCGCCGGAGACGCGGGCTTGGTGTTCCGCTACACGCACCTGGCCTCGGGCGTCGAGCAGCGCCCGGTCGTTCCGCTCGAGCTGCTCGAGGTGCTGCCGCGGATTTTGGAGCAGGTGCCCCCGCCGCCGGACCCGGTCGCCGCGAAAGCCCGCCGCCGCGCCACCGGCCAGCGCCGCGCACCCGCCAAGAAGCGCGACACCGTGGAGATGGAACAGTCCGGGCAGTCGCGCGCCACGTCGGCGTCCTCCTCGGGCAAGATCCCTAACGACACGCTCCACCGCCGCCCGTTGGACCCGCGAGAGGCCAGCGCCTCGGCGTCTGGAATCCACTCGCTAGACCCCATCGCGCAGAGCGGCTCGATGAGCGTGTTCCGCGACCCGCGCTCCAGCGTCAGCGCCATGACCGCCAGCGGCGCCATGACCCCCTACCGGCTCGGCCGCGTGAAGGTCATCCGCGGCGCGTCCGCCATCGTGGACCTCGAGACGGCCAAGGTCGCCGACGCCGCGATGCGAGACACGGCGCTGGCGGGCGACGTGCTCGAGATCGCCTCGGAGTCGCTCGTGGTGCTGCGCCCCGGCGTAGACGCGCGCGCGTGGGCCGAGCTCTGCGCCCTGCGACTCGGACTTTGATGCCACTGCCCCACCTGCGCGCGGCCCAATGCGCCGCGCGGTCCCAGGTGACGTCGGTTGCGCTTGACATCGTCGCGCCGCAAGGGATATCCGAGGTGCGCCGGTGCGGCAGGTGGGCTCCCCTTTGGGCGAGCCCTCGCGCTCCCGGCAAGATGGACCGCGACTTCCTCGCCGGCTCCTCGCTTTGAATCGCACGCTGCGACCTCAGCGCTTCGCTGATCGCTCCCCGACAACGCAGCCCCGCAGAACGACTCGGTCGCTCATAGGACGCGCGTTACTTTTCCGACTCCGAGGTACGAGGGACCGAAACGGATGACGGTTACCGACTTCCGATCGCTCCAGGCCACATTCGTTCCACGACCCGATTATCCGGGCCAAGGGCGTTTGTACTTCTGGTGCATGCCACCCAGACGCGTCGACTACACCCGCAAAGCGCTTGGCGCGCTCGGCGTGCTTCGACGTGGAAAGAGCCCGCCAACCGGCAAGCTCGAGCTCGCCATCCCCACCCCCACGCGTAACACCGAGGAGGACTGGGAACTCGCCGAGCTCGTCGGCGTCCGGCTGCCCCTCATCGAGACCGTCCGCGGCCTCGTGCGCCTCGACGTGGACGACGCCCGGCAGCGCCGCGTGAGCGACAGCGTCTACGTGTGGACACTGGCTGCCAAGCTCGCCGTCGAGCTCGTCGCACGCGGTCACTTTGTGCCGCTCATCGACACCACCGAGGACGGCAAACCCTACGCCCGCTGGGCCACTGCGGCCATGAGCGCCGAGACCCGCGAGCGCATCGCCGAGCTTGAGAAGGCCATGCCGCTCGCCGGCCACGCGCTGGTGCTGCAAGACGGCCAAGAGCACGAGGTCGCGACCGAGCGAAAGAACCGCCACCGCAAGAAGCGGCGCACGGTCACGCCCGACTCCACCGTCTATAAGCCCTCCGTCCTCATCCGCGCGTTCCTGGACGCCGTCGTCGACGCCATGTGCCGCGAGGCCATGCCGTCCACGTCCAAAGACCGCCCGCGCAAGGACAACCGCGAGCTCGCGCCGTGGGAGCTCCGCTGGCGCTATGCGCTGACCGCGGCCGACCCCAGTTTCGAGTCCGCCGGCCTCATCGAGCAGCCGCTCGCCGACGAGCTCGACCGATGGGCCGCGCCCGTCAGCCCCAAGGCCCAGACCGGCACCGCGTTCGTGGTGTCGTACCAGCTTGAGCGACCCGGCCAGGCCCCCGAGACCGCCGAATATCCGGACGCGTGGTACCTGCGCTACATGCTGCAGGCCAACGACGACCCGACCGTGCTCATCGCCGCCCAGGACGTCTGGGACGCCGGCGGTCGCACGCTCACGGTCGGCGGCCGGACGTTCGTGCACGGCAACGAAGCGCTCCTGGAGTCGCTCGCCGAGATCGCGAACTTCTTCGGCCCCTGCGCGCGCTCGCTGTACCAGACCAAGCCGGTCGGCACCCCGCTGACCACCGAGGAGGCGTGGGACTTTATCTCTCGCGTCGGCCCGGTGCTGTTCCAGTTCGGCCTCGGCGTTCGCGTCCCTGGCGAGCTTCGCCAAGATGGGCAACAGCGCCTGCGCTTGCGCCTGCACGTCGGCTCGGACGACCGCGATATCGCCGCCGCGCCCTCCAAAGTGGGCCTCGCCGCGCTCACCCAGTTCCGCTGGCAAGTGGCGCTCGGCGAGCACGACCTCACGCCGGAAGAGTTCGGCGAGATCGCCGCGATGCAGCAACCGCTCATCCAATGGCGTGGCCAGTGGATGGCCGTCGACCCGGTCGCCATGAACGAGATGGAGCGCCTGTTCGAGGGCGCCGACTCGACCGGCACCATCGACCGTCCCTCCGCGCTGTCAGCCGCTCTCGCGGGCAATATGCAGAGCGAAGGCGGCGAGATCGAGGTCGTCCCCGAAGGCGAAATCGAGCGCATGGTCCACGCGCTGCTGAACCGCGACGACGTCGACGTGTTCTCCACGCCAGACACCTTCGTCGGCGAACTGCGCCCCTACCAAGCCCGCGGATTTACTTGGCTTTCGACCATGTCGAAGCTCGAGTTCGGCTGCTGCTTGGCAGACGATATGGGCCTCGGAAAGACCATCCAGGTGATCGCCCAGTTCCTGCAGGAGCAGAAGCAAGGCACGTGGGGCAAAGAGCCTGCGCTGCTCGTCTGCCCCACCTCCGTGCTCGGAAACTGGGAGCGCGAGCTGCACAAGTTCGCCCCCTCGCTCAAGGTCGTCCGACACCACGGCCGAAACCGCGCCAGCAACAAGAAAGAGCTCAAGAAGCTCGGCGGCAAAGAGACCGTCGTGCTCACCACATACGTCATCGCGCGTATGGACCAAGAGCTGCTGTCGTCCAAGCGCTGGGCCTACCTAGTGCTCGACGAAGCGCAGAACATTAAGAACCCGCGCGCGCAGCAGGCACGGGCCATCCGCAGCATTCCGGCCGACCGCCGCTTTGCGCTCACCGGTACGCCGGTCGAGAACCGCCTCACCGAGCTCTGGTCCATCCTCGAGTTCTGTAACCCGGGCATGCTCGGGCCGCTCGGCACGTTCCAGCGCCGGTTCGCCCTGCCCATCGAGCGTTTCGGCGACAGCCGCGCCCGCGCGACCCTGCGCCGCCTCGTGAGCCCGTTCCTGATGCGTCGCGTCAAGACCGACCCGAACGTGATTCAGGACCTGCCGGACAAGCAGGAGTACAAGGTGTACTGCTCGCTCACCCGCGAACAGGCGTCGCTCTACCAAGCGACGGTCGACGCCGAGATGGACAAGATCGAGAAGTCCGACGGCGTGCAGCGTCGCGGCAACATTCTCGCGCTGCTCACCCGCCTCAAGCAGGTCTGCAACCATCCGCGACACCTGCTCAAGGACGAGTCCAAGCTCGTCGGCCGCTCCGGAAAGCTCACCCGCGTGGTCGAGATGATGGAAGAGGTCATCGCCGAGGGCGACCACGCTCTGGTGTTCACGCAGTACAAGGAGATGGGCGACCTGCTCGTGGAACACTTCAACGAAGCGTTCGGCATCGAGACCCCGTTCATCCACGGCGGCGTGCCCATCGGCAAACGCGAGAAGATCGTCGACAACTTCCAGAACGATCGCGACGCGTCGCCCATCCTGCTCCTGTCGATCAAGGCCGGCGGTACAGGCCTCAACCTGACCCGCGCCACGCACGTGTTCCACTTCGACCGCTGGTGGAACCCGGCCGTCGAGGACCAGGCGACCGACCGCGCGTTCCGCGTGGGACAGACCCGAAACGTGCTCGTGCACAAGATGATCTGCTCGGGAACTGTCGAGGACAAGATCGACGAGATTCTCGAATCAAAACGAGGGCTTGCAGACGCGATCGTCGGCACGGGAGAGGGCTGGATCACCGAACTGGGTGACACAGAACTCCGAGAGCTCTTCTCGCTCGGAACCGCAGCCGCGGTGTACGATGACGACACGGAGGCAGCCCAATGAGCACCAACTCCGAATTCGGCGGATCCTGGTGGGGCCAGCGCTGGATCGAGGCCCTCGAACGCCTCAGCACAGCTTGGCAGAACCGCCTCCCGCGCGGCCGCGACTACGCCAAGAAGGGCCACGTCATCTCGCTCAGCGTCTCGTCCGGCAAAATCGCCGCACGCGTGCAAGGCTCCCGCTCCAAGCCCTACGTGACCACCATCGAGGTGCCCCCGCTGCGCAGCTCGGATTGGGACCTCGTCATCGCCACGTTGGCCTCCGAGGCGCGCTTCCCGGCGCAGCTGCTCATCGGCATCATGCCCGCCGACATCGACGACGCGTTCGCCGAGCACAACGTGAACCTCTTCCCGGCGCGTAACTCCGAGATGCTCGGCAGCTGCACGTGCCCGGACAAGGCGCGGCCGTGCAAGCATATCGCCGCCGTGCACTACGCGTTTGGCCAAGCGCTCGACCGCGACCCGTTCCTGTTGTTCCACGTGCGTGGCGCCGACCGCGAGCGCCTGCTCGAAGGCTTCAACCGCGCGTGGTTTGGCGAGCAGTGGAACGCCGAGGACGACGAGATTATCGGCCAAGGCGTCGACGATGGCGTCGAGATCCTGCCGCTCGAAGCGGACGCGTTTAACCGCGCCCCGCACGAGATCGTGTCGATGTCGTTCGCGCCGCTCCACCCCGAGCCGCGCCTGCTCATCCTCGACCGCCTGAACGCCCCGCGCTGCTGGTCGGTCCCGATCCAGATCGAGGACCTGCTCGGCCCGGTGTTCGAAGAGAGCACCAAGCTCGCGCGCAAGGTCGCCGTCGAACGCTACGAAGGCGCCGGCGCGGTGCTCGACGACACCCAAGTGGTCGCCAGCGAGAACGCCAGCTCCGACGGCTTCGCCAACCTGGCGCTCAACAGCCTCACCGAGCCCGCCGACGACGATTACCAAGCCGCGTCGACCAACGCGACGTTCGTCCTGCCGCGTTCGCTCAACGTGGCCAGCGACCGCATCGCCAAAGCGCCGCCCGCACCCGCGCCGGAGCGAAAGGCCTCCCGCGTCATCGTCCGAAAGGGCGTGGGCGTGACCCGCAAGGCCGCGACCAAGACCAAGACCGCGCCGGTGAGCAGCACGGCCCGCAACAAGACCGCGGGCCCCATCGCGCCGCCGGCCGACTTCGTGATGCCCGAGGAGACCTCTTCGGGGCCGGTGATGGTCCGCAAGGGCCGCGCCGCAGCATCCACGGGACCCGCCATCGTGCGCCGTCGCGGCTCCGGTGGCATCCAGATCGAGCACGCGCCTGTGGCCGTGGAGCCCGAAGTGCTGGGCAAAGAGCTCGCCGCCGAAGTGGTCGATGGGCTCGAGTCTGGCAACGCCGCCGAAGCCGTGCGGTCCGCCGTGCGACTGTGGGCCGTTGATCCCACCACCGACGCGTTCCTGCTGCTCATGAAGTCCGCCGAAGCCGCGGACCGTAAGGAGAAGACGCTGCAGTCGGAGGCCGCGCGCATCGTGCTTCGCTCGCGCGAGCGCAACTTCGCCCTCAACACGCCTGGCGCCCTCATCCTGCTGTGCTCGGCAGAGGTGAAAGTCGTTGTAGACCAAGTGTTTAGCCTGGGTAAGAAGGCGTGGCGCGACGACGGCCCCGCAGCCCCCGTGCTGTTGTACTGCCTCCGCGTGCTGCTCGGCGGCGCACCCATGCCTGAGCGCTCGCACCTCGCGCAGCGCTGGGCCGACCTGGACGGTATCACCTGCACGCTCGGCGTCGACGCGGGCTCCGTGGGCTCGTGGCTCGCCTGGGCCAGCACCGAGCGCCCACCCCCGCCGACCCTCAACGAGCGCCTGCAGCGCGTGGTCGTCGAGCTCGCCACCTGGGCCCTCGGCTCGGCCAACGCCGTCGGCGGTCCCGACCTCGCAGCCTCCTGGGCGTGCGCGGTGGCCGAGGTGTTCGAGATCGCGCGCATCGACGGCGGCGGCATGCCGTTCCTGGCGAGCCTGTACGGGCACTTGGAGCGCAAGAAGCGCGTCGTCGCGGCGCTCAATCGCACCGTCTCCGAGTCCACCGTCCTGCCGTGACAGCCGCCTCGTTCGGCGGCGTTCCTCGTCAGGTGTACATGCCCGGCCAGGAGCCCGGCGCGACCTTGCTTCAGGCCCCCGCGCCCGAGGCGGCACGCGCTTTTGCGGCGGCCGGCCTCGCGCCCAGCCTCGTGTACATCGACCCGCCGTTCGCCGCGAATCGCGACTTCTTCGCGACCACCGCCGACGGTGAGCAGCGGTTGGCGTACGCGGATAAGTGGCCCTCGTTCGACGCGTACATGGAGTTTATGCGCGACGTGCTGCGCGGCTGCCACCACCTGCTCGCCCCCGAAGGCAGCCTGCTGCTGCACTGCGACCACCGCGCGGCGCCGTACCTCGCCATCGCGTGCGACGAGATCTTCGGCCGCGGTGACCGCAGCGAGCGCAAGAACGCCCCCGGCTTCCGCAACGAGCTCATCTGGTCGTACGGCCTCGGCGGCTCCAGCCCACGCTGTTACCCCAAGAAGCACGACACCATCTTCTGGTACACCAAGGGCTCGCGCTGGTTCTTCGACCCGCCGCGCGTGCCGGCCACGTCGCAGCGCATGGCCGGGCAGACCAAGAAGGCCCCCGACGTGCTGCAGGTACCCACGTTGAACAACATGGCGAAGGAGCGCGTGGGTTACCCGACCCAGAAGCCGCTCGCGCTGCTCGAGATGCTGGTCGCCGCCCACTCTCAGCCGGGCGAGCTGGTGGTGGACTTGTTCTCCGGAAGCGGCACAACGGCGGTGGCTGCGGCTCGTCTGAAGCGCGCCGCCGCGGTGGCCGACATTGGGGACGACGCGCTCGCAGTGACCGCGTCGCGTCTGCGCGAGACCGGGTGTGCGACGTCGGTGTACGGGCCGGCCTCGCTCGACGAGGCGATGACCCGCTGGGCGCATATCGGTACATGACCGGCGCGACGCGCTCCTAATTCGGCCCCGCGGGTATTGCGTGTTGACCGCTTCCTTGCGCCCGCTAGGGTGCGCCCGTCGTGCCTGAGGGTGCGGCCGGTCGCCTTCCCCCCGCTCTCGGAACCTCGATGAAGTCCGTATACGTTCTTGCGTTCGCCGCCGCCTTCGCCGTCTTCGGCGCCACCGCGTGTAACAGCGACGCCCCGTTCTTTGGCTTCCCGTGCACCACGGACGAGCAATGCCCGGTGGGCAGCACTTGTGTCGAGAGCACGTGCACGGTGGTACTCAGTGGCGACACCTCCGGTGACGCGGTGAGCTTCGATGTTTCGGACGACGACGTTACGGTACTTCCAGACGCCGGTGACGACGCTGGCGACGATGTTGGCGATGCCGTTTCGACGGACGCCGCGGCCCCCGACACCGGCGGAGACGTGATCGTACGGCCGGACACCGGACCGGATTCCGGCTCCGACGCCAGCACATGCCAGCCTAGCTGCGACGGCCTTCAGTGCGGCAACAACGGATGTGGCGGAGTGTGTGGTGTCTGCGGCGACGGTGCTGTGTGCGCGGCTGGCCGATGCGAACTCGACACCGCGCCGAGCGAGTGCAGCGACGTACTCGTATGCGCTTCTGGCTGCGCCGACTTCAACTGCCTGTTGTCCTGCGCCGATGCCGCCGACGCGACCGGCCGAGCGGCTGCGTTTGCGCTTCTGGAATGCGCCGCCGACCGCTGTTCGGAGTTCGTCGACGCCACGCCGCAGCAGCAAATCGCTTGCGCCCGTGACGCCTGCCCGAGCGAGTATGGCGCCTGCACCGGCGGCGCGTGCGTCCCGCAGTGTTCCGGTCGCACCTGCGGAGATGACGGATGCGGCGGGAGCTGCGGCACGTGCGGGAGCGGCGGGGCTTGCTCGGAAACCGGTCAGTGCGAGGACCTCCTCGACTGCGGCGAACTCTACAACTGCATCTTCGATTGCGGGGACGAGAGCGAGGCCTGCATCCGAGCGTGCGAGGGCCGCAGCACCACGACCGCTCGCAACCGACTGATCGCCGCGATCGGGTGCGTGCAGGACAACTGCAGCGATGTGACCAGCCCGGAAGAGAGTCAGCAGTGCCAGAACGACTACTGCGCAGACGAGGTGAACGCGTGCTTCAGCTGAATCAGCCGTAAACACCGCCTTCCCCATACGAACTTCACGACACAGCAGGACCCGATGCAACCCCGATACCTCCTCTCCCTTGTCGCCCTCTCATTCGCCCTCACTACGGCGGCTTGCGGTAGCGACTCGTCGCCCTTCTTAGGCGTCATCTGCACGGCCGATGAGCAGTGCCCCGAAGGCAGCGTCTGTGTTCTAAACACGTGCGTGTTGCCCGGCGCGGATATCGGCGGAAGCGACGTCGGCGTTGGTGATGCCGACGAAACCGACACCAGCGAAGACGTGGGCGAAGACGCCGCGGAAGACGTGTCGACGGACGACGCCTCGGGCGAGGACACCACGGCCGAGGACGTGGGCGAAGACACCGTCGAGGACACGACCACCGAGGATGTGGGCGAGGACGCGACCACCGAGGACGTGGGCGAAGACACCGTCGAGGACACCACCGTCGAGGACACCACCCCCGACGTGGTCGAGGACACCACCCCCGACGTGGTGGAAGACACGACCGTTGAGGACACCACCGATGTTGGGCCCGACGTGTGTGAGCCCTCGTGCTCCGGTCGCAGCTGCGGCGACGACGGTTGCGGCGGCATCTGCGGCACCTGTGGAACGGGCACGGAGTGCAGCGACGGCACGTGCGTGTTGATCGAATGCGTACCCGACTGCTCTGGCCGCATTTGCGGTACCAACGGTTGTGGCGGCTCCTGCGGAACCTGCGGAAGCGGCGACACCTGCAACGCGAGCGGAATCTGCGAGCCCATCGCCTGCGTCCCCGATTGCTCTGGCCGCATCTGCGGCACGGACGGCTGCGGCGGTAGTTGTGGCGTTTGCGGCTCCGGCGACGAGTGCACCACGGGCGGCGCCTGTGAGCCGATCGCTTGTGTCCCCGAATGCTCTGGCCGTATCTGCGGTGACGACGGTTGTGGCGGTCTCTGCGGCGTCTGCGGCTCCGGCGAGGTGTGCACCGACGACTACGCCTGCGAGGCTAACCTGGATTGTGGGGACTTCGTCGCGTGTCTGCAGGGTTGCGACGACGAGCCCTGCGCGCTCGCGTGCCAGGCCGCCACCTCGGAGGAGGGCGAGCGATTCTACTTCACGACCGTCAACTGCCTCACGGACTCCGGCTGCGACACCATCGACGACCCGGACGACGCCGCCGCGTGCCAGGACGAAAACTGTGGAGCCGAGGTCGACCGCTGCTTCGAGCCTGCGCTCCGCTACAGCTGTGTCGAACTCAACGACTGTCTGAACGGCTGCGGTGGCGACGAGTCCTGCGCGGTCGGCTGCGAGAACGCCACCGTCGCGGCGTCGGTCGAGCGCCTGATCGACGTCCTCGAATGCCAAACGGACAACTGCTCCGGCATCTTCGATGAGACCGAGCTCGCCGAGTGCGCTCAGAACTTCTGCGGCGACGAGATCGACGCCTGCGTCGAGGACTAGCCACGCGTCGTGGTCGGCGCCGTCCGTTTGACGACCGCCGACTGCTCCCGCCCGCCGCCCGCTACGGGCTGCCCGCGTCGGTCAGAGTTGAGTTCACGGTCGAGTTACGTATGCTCGCCGCATGAATGCAACCAACCCGCGTGGGCCCTCTCGACTCGCCGCCGTCGTCGTCGCCCTTGCCGCTGCGTGCGCGCTGACCGCGTGCGGCAAGGACGACCCGGAGCCGATCGTGCTCAAGGCCGGCGAGGTCGTTCGTCGGTGCACCACCGATATCTACGCCGCGCGCCCGTTTGGGACCATGCAGGCGGTGGACCGGTACGCCATCGAGTTCGAGGTCCCGCCCGGCACCACCAGTTTCCTGCTCGCGGCGCACGATGAGGGCGCGTCGACCACGATCTCGTCGATGATTCCGCCCAGCGGCTTCGCGCTCGACCTGCTGCTGGACGAGCAATACAAGCGCTACCACCCATCCGGCTACGGCTCGCTGTACGGCTTCCCGATCGACGTCGACCGGTTCATGGTGCCGCCAGCGCCGCAGTTCACAGGGCTCATGGAACCCGGGCTCTGGGAAGTGCGCGGCGACACCGGCGGCGGTCGGTTCTGCGTGTCCATCGCGACCGCTGAGCAGCCCGGGACGCAGCTCGACCTGGCCGTCTATTTGGTTGGAATCCCCGGCCAGAGCGCGGCAACGTTTCGGCAAAATCCCGAGTGGATAGAGGTGCTTACCAAGCTCGGCTCCGCCTTCGAAGCAGCCGGGTTGACCGTCAATTACCCAGGCATCTCCTACGTCGACATCGAGGGTGACGCCGCCATCAAGTTTGGCGTCCTGCGCTCCTACAGCGACCTCTCCGCCCTCATGCGAGAGAGCGAACGTGGTCACGACGACACCCCGCTTCGCGTCAACGTCTTCCTCGTGCGCGGCTTTGCCGGCGACCTCCCGACCGGCCTGCTCGGCGTCTCGTCCGGCATCCCGGGCGTGGCGGGCGTGCACGGCACCACCGACAGCGGCATCGTCTTCGGCGTGGGCGACTACCTCGGCGTCGACGACATCGCCGACGGTGTGTCCGGCAACGAATACCTGGGCCACGTTATGGCCCATGAGCTCGGCCACTACGTTGGCCTGTTCCACACGAGCGAGATCCGCGGCGGTGTGGACCCCCTCGACGACACCCCGTTCTGCGTCGGCATCCAGCACATGAACTCTGCCGACGAGGTGCGTGCCGCCTGTGACGACGTCGACAACTTGATGTTCCCGTTCGCGATTCCCGGCGCCGGCACCGACCTGTCGCCCCTACAGGTGACCACCGCCCGCATCAGCCCCCTCATGCGCGTGCCCTAGCGCCCCAGAGAGCCATGATTCGACGCTTCTTGTCACAACCGAACACCGCCCACCGCAATATGCATATTGTGCTGGGACTGCTCGGACTTCACTTTCTGGTCGCGTCGCTCACATACTTGCTCAGCCCCAACGCGGCGATCGCTCAGTTTCGATCCATCGGCGCGTGGGTAGGGCAGCCGTATCCCGTGAGCGAGGTGGGGCACGTGTGGCGCATCCTGGCCGCCGGCAACGTGTTCACGCTCGCCTTCCTGTGCTTCGCCATTCAGTCGAACGTGCGTCGCTACGAGCCGCTCATCAGCGTGTTCCTTGTGCTCAAGCTGTTCAGCGCCTTTGGCTTCCTCTCCGTGTTTGTTGTCGGCCGTGCAGCCCCCTGGACCATGCTCGGCTACCCCTTCCTGCCGTTCTTGGGCGTGTTCGTTTGGGACAGCCTCAACGCCTGGATGGTGTGGTATTTCGCTGGGAAAGCCGAGCGGGAGTTGCGCTCAGGCGAGGTAGACGAATCCACGCTGGTGCCCCGCTTGATGTTTGTGCGTCACCGATGAGGTTGTTGTCGTTCGAGCGCCGCTGGTTCGCGATCATTTTCGCCGCCATCCTGCCGTCGAACGCCCACCCCACCCTCACCGAAGGCGCCGACACGCTCCCCATGGGCCGTTACGCCGACGAGCTGGTGCAGCGCGCGCCGGCCCGCGTCGCGTTTGGCTTCCGAGGCGCCGCGTTGCTCATCGTGTTCTTCGGCGCCGCCCTCGCTGGCCGCTGGAAGCCGTTCTTGTGGCTCACGCAACCGCAACAAGCTCAGGTGCTCGACGCGATGACGCACCACAACCTGTACCTGGTCCGCGAGCTGCCCACACTCATGAAGGTGCTCGCCACCATGGGCTACGCCGGCGCGCCACACATACAACAACAACTCGGCGTCGTGCGCATCGACGAGACCCCGCCGTCGTGGATGCAAACATGAGCAACCACACAACGCCTGACGCCGTCATTCAGATCGACGATGTCACCGCCGACGTGCACGACAGCGCCGACATGGTGGTCATCGGCAGCGGTGCCGCGGGCGGAGTCGCCGCCAAGGTGCTCGCCGACGCGGGGCTCAGCGTGATCATCCTCGAGGAGGGGCCCTACGTGCCGCCCGAAGCGTTCCGCCGCGACGTGTGGTCGGCGTTCAAAAACCTGTGGCGTGACGCGGGGTTCCAGGTCGCCGAAGGCCGGTCGTTTCTGCCCATCCTGCAGGGTTGCGCGGTGGGCGGGTCGACGGTCGTCAACGGCGCGATCGTACACCGGATTCCCGAGCAGATTCATAGCGCGTGGGCGGCCCAACACGGCGCAAACACCCTGCTCTCGATGTCGGAGTTGGAACGCGCGTACGACCTGCTCGACGCTCGGCTGGGCGTCGCCCGCGTCCCCGAAGATGTGCTCGGGCGCAACAACCAGCTCATGCGCGACGGCGCAAACAAGATGGGCATCCGCAGCAACGAGATCATGCGCAATGTGCGTGGCTGCGAAGGCTCCGCGGGCTGCTTGCAGGGCTGCCAAAACGCGCGCAAACAATCCACCAACTTTACCACCATCCCGGACGCCATCGCCCGCGGCGCTCGCGTGTACGCCACCTGCCGCGCAGAGCGCTTCGAGTCCAAAGCGGGGCGGGTCACGCACGTGGTGGGCCGGTTCCGCGACCCCCGCGACGGGCGCATGGGCCCCAAGCTGCGCGTCGAAGCCAAACACGCTGTGCTCGTGGCAGCCTCTGCGATTCAAACGCCCCTGCTGCTCGCCGCAAACGGCATCGGGCGCCAAAGCAAACAAGTCGGTCGACGTTTTCAGTGTCACCCCGGTTCCGGCCTCATCGGCGTGTTCGATGAGCCCGTGAACATGTGGTTTGGCGCCACCCAAGCGTACGAAACCACCCACTGGTGGGACGAGCGCATGAAGTTTGAGACCGTCGGCACGCCCCCCGAGGTCGGCCTCTCCCGCCTGCCGGGCTTCGGCGCCGAGTTCATGAACCGCGTCGCCGACTATGGCCACGTGACCAGCATGGGGGTGCAGATCCGCGCGCACGGCATGGGGACAGTCAAACGCGGGTTGTTCGGCCGCACCGTCATCCGCTGGGACTTCACCCAACAGGACATCCGCAACCTCAAGCTCGGCCTCCAGCGGCTCGGTACGCTCATGTTCGAGGCCGGTGCCCGCCAATTGCTGCCGGGCATCCACGGCATCCCCGACGCCATCGACTCGCCGGACGCCCTCCGCGCGCTGGACGATCTGCCCGACGACCCACGCCTCTTCCACGGCATCGCGTCACATATGTTCGGCACCGCGGTCATGGGCACGGACCCGCGGACCAGCGTGGTCGGTCCCGAGCTGGAGTCCCACGAACTCAAGGGACTGCACGTGATCGACTCGTCGGTGTTCCCGAGCAACATGGGCGTGAACCCGGCACACACCATCTCCGCCATCGCCTGGCTGGCGGCCGAGCGGGTCGCGGAGCGTTGTACGGGGTAGGGGCCGAGCGTTGTAAGGGGTAGCGGAGCCGCATCGGCGCTTGCTTTCCGCCGTCGCGATGCTATCGAAGCGGCATGCCACTGCGACCCCACCCGCCAACCCTGACGCCGACCGTTACCCGCCGCCCCGAGGTGCTCGCACCCGCTGGCGACATGCAGAGCCTGCGCACCGCGCTCGCTGTTGGCGCGGACGCGGTCTACCTGGGGCTCGACGAGGGGTTCAACGCCCGCGCCCGTGCTCAGAACTTCTCGGTCGACAACCTGCACGAGGTGGTCGCCGAGGTGCATCGGGCCGGCGCGCGCGCTTACGTGACGCTCAACACGCTGTTGTTCGAGGTCGAGATCCCGATCCTCGAAGGGTTGTTGCGGTCCATCGCGTCGTCGGGCGTCGACGCGCTCATCGTGCAGGACCCGGCCATCTGCCTGATGGCGCAGGCGCTGTGCCCGGAGCTCGAGATTCACGCGAGCACGCAGATGACGGTGTCGTCGCCGGAGGGCGCGCGTTTTTCGCAAACATTGGGCGTCACGCGCGTTGTTGTCCCGCGCGAGTTGTCGGTCACGGAGATCGCCGAGTTTGCAAACAACACCGATGTAGAAGTCGAAGTGTTTGTTCACGGCGCGTTGTGTGTGTCGTGGAGCGGGCAGTGTTTGAGCAGCGAGGCGTGGGGCGGCCGGTCGGCCAACCGCGGTCAGTGCGCTCAGGCGTGCCGCCTTCCGTACGACCTGATCGTGGACGGAAAGCACAAAGAAATCGACGACTTGCGCTATCTGCTGAGCCCCAAGGATCTCGCAGGAATGCGCGCGATCCCGGCGCTCATGGAGATCGGCGTCCACACGCTCAAGATCGAAGGACGACTCAAGGGCCCGGCGTACGTCGCGACCACTGTCACCGGTTTCCGCAGCTGGGTCGACACCATCGCGAGCGGCGACGGCGGCTCGGCCGAGGCTGAAGAGGCGGTCGGCCGCGACTTGGCCAAGATGATGGTCACGTATTCACGCGGATTCAGCGACGGTTTCCTGGCCGGCGCCGACCATCAATCGCTCGTCGAAGGGCGGTTCCCCAAACACCGCGGCGTGTATCTGGGACGCGTGGTTCAGGTGGACGGCCAGCAGGTGTGGGTGCGCCCCGAGGAGCGTCCGATGCCGCACGGCACGGGTGAGGTCGCCTCGCCGTTGCCCGCGCTCGGCAGCCCCACGGCGAGCAACGCCGGCGCGGCTGTGGTGATCCCCACGCCCGCCCGCGGTATGGGGATCGGCTTCGACACCGGACGCCCGCAGGACAAGGAACCAGGCGGCCCCATCTTCTCCGTGGAGCGCGATGGCGAGCACTGGGTGCTCGGCTTCGGCCGCCCCGGTCCGAACCTGAACCAAGTGGCGCCCGGCGACCGTGTGTGGATCTCCGGTGACCCAGTGGTACAGCGCGAGGCCGAGAAGCTCGCCGACGCGCTGGAACCGAGCGGGAGACTGGGCGTGCGGCTCGAAGTCTCGGGCCAGGCGGGCGCGCCGCTGCAGGTGCGCGCGCAGGCGCTGACCCGAAACGGCGAGCGCGTGATGGCGACCGTCACCGACGTCACTGAGAGCACCCTCGAGGCCGCCCGCTCCGGCGGCATCGACGCGGCCCTGCTGGAGTCCAAGCTCGCCGCGTTCGGCGGCACTCCGTTCTCGCTGGTCAGCATGGCGACCGACGCGCTCGCGCCCGGACTGCACCTGCCGGTTCGCGAGCTCAAGGCGCTGCGTCGCCGTCTGGTGGACGCGCTCATGCCCAGCGTGGAGAACCCGCCCCGCCACGTGTCGGAGCTGTCCCCGGCCGACGTGGTGCGCGCGGGCCAAGCGACCCGCACCGCGCCGTCCTCGGCCTCGACTTCGGCCCCTCAACTTGTGCCGTTGTGTCGCACCGACGAGCAGCTGGACGCGGTCATCGCGCTGGCTGGTGAGCCGGGCTCCGCGATCACCGAGGTGGAGCTCGATTGGATGGAGATGGTGGGGCTCGGCAAGGCGTTCGACCGCGCCAAAGCGGCCGGTTTGCGCGTCGTTGTGGCCACTGTGCGTGTGCAAAAGCCCGGCGAAGGCGGCTTTGACCGGCGCATCGAGAAGCTGCAGCCCGACGGCGTGCTCGTCCGCCACTGGGGCGCGCTCATGCACTTCCTCGAGCGTTCGCGCGACCAGCCCGACGCTCCGCGGCCGGTGTTGCACGGCGACTTTTCGCTCAACGTGACCAACTCCATCACCGCGCACCACCTGCTCGGCCTCGGCCTCGACACGCTGACCTCGGCGCACGACCTCGACGCGGTGCAATTGTTTGCTTTGCTCGAGAACGTGCCGACCGCGCAAACAACGGTCGTGGTGCATCACCATATCCCCACGTTCCACACCGAGCACTGCGTGTATGCACACACGCTCTCGCGCGGGCGTGACTACCGGACCTGCGGACGCCCCTGCGAAGCACACCGCGTGGCCCTGCGCGACCGCGATGGACAAGAGCACCCGATCATCGTCGACGTCGGCTGCCGCAACACGGTCTTCAACGCGCAGGCGCAATCCGCCGCGTCGCTGATTCCGCGTCTCCGCGACGCTGGTGTGGGCCGCCTGCGGGTGGAGTTCGTCTGGGAAGACGGCGCCGACGCTCGCCGCGTGCTCACCGCTTACTCCGCACTCCTGGCGGGTGAGATCGACGCCGCCACCTGCGTGCGACAGCTGGGTGCACACGAACAGTTCGGCGTCACCGCCGGCACCATGCGCACGCTCGAGCCCGGCGTGGGTCGCACCGCCGGACTCTAGCCCTCGGTGTGCCGCTCCGGGCGGGGTAGCGACGCTAACGCTGCGCGGCGCAAACGACCGTGTCGGCGTTCAAGTCCCAGCGCTTGAGCAACGTCGTACGCGGCGCGTCCGCGCACACCGCCGCGACCGACAACGAACGCTCCTCGTCGCACACCCACTCGTCGGGGTACTCCACGTTCCACACGGGCAACCCCAGCGCTTCGAACGGCGCGCCAGCGTCGCAGAAGTCGTACAGCACGCACGCTTCCATGAGCAGGCCGCCGAACCGGGCGCGGAGCGCATCCTCGATCGGCAGCTCCGTGCCGTTCTTGAGGATCGGCAACAGCCCAAACTCCTCGGCGACTGAGACCAGCGCTTGCAGGTACGCCACCTGCTCGTCCTGCGTCACGTCGAACCCCGTGTTGTTGTCCCACGCGTCCACGTTGTCGAACTCGACCATGTCGAAGCCCTTCTCGGCGCACAACGCGACCCGCGCGCGCATCACCGGCATGAAGGCCTCGTAGGCGCGCACGTTGAGCCACCGCTCCCCGGCCCAACCCTCCAGCGGGCGGCCGATCGCACCCTCGCGGCCCTCTGCGCGGAGCTGCGCGTCGATGGCCTCCAGCTCCGCCACATCGTCGCGGTAGCGCTCGGCCGAGCCCACACTCATGTAGCACCAAACGGTGGTTCCCTGGGCGTGTGCGGCCTCGATCCAGGCCGCGTCTACGTCGTATAGGTCCACGCCCACGTAGGCGACAGCCGGCGGGGTGGCCGGAATCGCGTCGCTCTCCAGAATCCACTCCCAGGCGTGTGGGTCGTTGAGCTCGGCCCAGTCCGCTGCGGTGCCGTAGGTGACGTCGGCGTCGCAGTCTCCACCGCAAGCCCCCGCAAACGAAGCGAATGCGGCGAGCATGCCGAGCGCAACAAGTGACCGGAGGACAGGGCGCATCGTGAGGCTCGGGGTGGTTGAAGCAGCCGAACACACACTCTCAGACCGCGCCGCACAATGCGATCGCAATCGAAAAGTGCGTATTGAGCACTCGAGTTTCAGCCGCTACAGTTCCGACTCCCCCCTACAATCTCGGGCGCCTTCTCCGCAACTCGCGGCGCCCCACTTCAATGGATCGAACCATGAATCGACTGGGATTTTTCGCGCTCTGTTTCGCGACCGTGCTCGCGTTCAGCGCTTCGGCGCAGGCTGAGCAGCTGTACGCAATTCAGGGCGACACGATGTACTCCGCCTCCACTGCCGACGGCAGCTGGCAGGCGTTGAGCAACACGTGGTCGGGCACGCAGCTGCTGACCAGCCATGCCGGCAACTTGTACGCGATCCAGGGCGACAACCTGTACCGCGTGAACCCGGCCGACGGCACCTGGGAGTCGATCTCCACCACGTGGCAGGGCGCCTCCGGCCTCACGTCCGACGGCTCACAGCTGTACGGCTTCCAGGGCTCCACGCTCTACGCCGTGAACGCCTCGACCGGCACCTGGGCCTCCGTCCCGGGCAGCTACGCGGGAACGCAGTTCATTGCCTGGGCCGGTGGCGGCCTCATGGTTCTGCAGAACGATACGCTCTACCGCGTGAACCCGGCCGACGGCGCCTACGAGACGCTGCCCTCGACCTACGCCGGCACCACCGCCGTCGCCGGCTCGCCGTCCGCGTTCTACGCCGTCCAAGGCGACGTGCTCTACAGCGTGAACCCCACCTCCGGCGAGTACCGCTCCGTGGGCAGCGGCTACGCTGGCGTCACAGAGATGGCCGTCTGTGACGGCAGCGTGTTCGTCATCTGGCAGAACGCGCTGTGGAAGGTGAACCCCGCCGACGGCAGCTACACCGTGCTCACCGAGAGCTGGTCCGGCACCAGCGCGCTCACCTGCCTGTAGTCGCTCGCTGAGGGACCGCCGCCGGGAAAACCGGTGGCGGTTGTTCGTTTTTGCGCCCCCCACCAGCACGCGTGCGGTTGTCCGATCGCCCGCCGCAGCTTACCGTCGCCTCGCCGTCGACGGCGTTACAAGGGCATGGGCTATCGGAGCGATATGAGTGCAGAGCGAAAACTAGCGGGCTTGGTGGATCTCCTCTCCATGGAGAAAATCGAAGAGAACCTGTTCCGCGGGCAGAGCGTCGACCTCGGATGGGGACGCGTGTTCGGCGGCCAAGTGCTCGGGCAGGCCGTCTCCGCCGCCGAGCAGACCGTCCCCGAGGATCGCGTCCTGCACTCCATGCATTGCTATTTCCTGCGCCCCGGCGACGTGAAGGCCCCCATCGTTTATGAGGTCGACCGCATCCGCGACGGCCGCTCGTTCACGACTCGGCGCGTGGTCGCGATTCAGCACGGCAAGGCCATCCTGAACATGTCGGCCTCGTTCCAGATCCATGAGGAGGGCTTCACGCATCAGGACACCATGCCCGATGTACCGGATCCGGAGTCGCTGCCCACGGCGCAAGAGGTGTACGCCAAGTACTACGATCGCATCCCCAAGTTCATCCGCGACAAGGCGCTGGCAGAAGGACCGATCGAGCTCCGTCCGGTCACCCACGTCGACGATCCCATCGCGCCGTCGCTCGCTCCGCCGATCAAACGTTACTGGTTCAAAGCCTCGGCGGCGCTTCCCGACGACCCGCGTATCCACCGGTATTTGCTGGCGTATTTGAGCGACAGCGACTTCCTGATCACCGCGCTACAGCCCCACGGCGTCACCTGGCTCACGCCGGGTCTGCAGAGCGCGAGCTTGGATCACGCCATGTGGTTCCACCGCCCGTTCCGTGTCGACGAGTGGATGCTCTACGACATCCACAGCCCCGCTGCCGGCGGCGCGCGGGGGCTCGTTCGCGGAAGCTTCTACGACCGCGAGGGCCGGCTGGTCGCGTCGGCTGCGCAAGAGGGCCTGCTCCGACAGCACAGCCTCGGCTCATAACGCGTCCTTCTCATTCTCGTTGTGGCCCGCTACTGCTAGGCCCCGTCCTAGGCTGAGAACCGTGATCTGCAAACTTCCGCGCGTCGCCGCTTACTCTGCCTCACCCCCTGCGCGTCGGCGCGAACAGAGAGCGTCATGCAGCCTTGGAACGTCGGAAACCTAGAAGGCCTCATTCCCATACTCGGCGGCACCTACCTGTGGCTGATGCTGTCGGGCGTGGTCCCGCGGGCTCCCAAGCACCCTGAGAGGATGGACGCTTGGCGGGCCAAATATGGCACCATTCTGAAGGTGGTCTGCCCACTGACGATCGTGTTTGGCCTGCTCCAGTTGATCGGGATCGTCTGACCCGCTGGCGCTCCGCCACAGTCCTGCGTTCGCGGTCCGGCGGTCTAGAAGCACGCCCCGTCGGTCCGCTGCAGCACCGCCAGATCGAACGGTGGGTAGCCCACATCGATCGGCCCGGCGAGCCGCTCTCCAGTCGTGGAGTCGAGCACGACGACGCCGGGCTGGAGCAGCGACCGGTCCGCGATCCATACGCGGTCGTCGGCGAGCACGAGGTCGAATACGCCGCCGTTCTCGGAGGTCCAGAGGGCCGGGCCCAGCGCGAACGGGTCGAGCGTCGCGCGATGCACGGTGGCCCCAAACGCGTGGTCAGCCAGCGCTAACCACGCGACGTCGCCTTCCACCGCGAGCTCCACGATGTCGCGGTCGCCAAGGTCGGTTTCGTTCACGACGAGCCCCGTAGAGAGGCCGGTGGACAGGTCGATGATCTCAATGCCACCGTCGTCGCGCGTGGTGCCCGTGACGCGGTGACCGCCGCTGTGGCCGACCACGAGTCGCGTGCCGTCGAGGGCGAAACCGGTTGGGTTGCACGCCGCCAGCTCCAGCACGGACGCTCCGTCGAACGCGTCGACCGGGTCCATGGTGAAGGGATCGAGCGCGAGCAAACGCCCGCGACTTGTGGCGCTGCAGCCGGGGTAGGGGTCCAGGCCCTGTACGAGGACAAACAGAACATCGCGCCCGTCCTGGGCCACAACAAAAGCGTCTAGGACGTCGGCGCGGTCATCCGATTCTGCCGCCGCGGATACCACATAGTCGGCACCCGTTCGCAACTCAGCGTCGGGTGCGAGGTCGACCCGGGCGAGCGTGCCCTCGTTGTACAAGGGGACCCAGGCGGTTCCATCGCCGAGCGGGACCAAGCTCCACGGGTTGGAGCCCCCGCCGAGGGAGCGCTGGGACGCGGTGGCGTAGCCGCGGTCCGGGTCGAGCTCCTGGATCGAGTCTGCGCCCTGTCGGTTGATGACAAACACGCGCTCGCCAAGCACGCGGAGCACCGCATCGGAGTGGACTGCGGTGACGTCGGGGTCCACATCGTATGTGTTTGCGTCGAGTACCGAGAAGCCGCCGTCGGTTCGAAACTCGGTGGTCGTGACAAGCAAACATGTGTTCGCGGTAGTTCCGGA